>JAISRI010000020.1 GCA_031273735.1 Helicobacteraceae bacterium | reverse complement strand
AAAGTAGCTATCCTTTGTCTGAGCTTCTGCGCTATTCTTAAAAGCGTATTCTTGTTTAAGCAAACAAGATTCGCTATTTTTGTTAACTCAAGGTCTTCGCAAAACAGCTTTAGAATCTGTTTGAACTTACGCTCAGATATGTGCGTTCTTCTTAAATACTTGTTTTTCATGGTCATATCCTAGCTTCAATAGGATTAGAGGATACCTAAAGTAGGATTGACCCAACGCGATTATATCCTTGATCTTACGTTAAGCTATGGTTGTGCGGTCATTCCCGCGAAGGGCGACGCTTACTATCATCGCGCCATAGCTTACGCAAAGCAAGAAAAATACAAAAGCGCGACGCAAGACGCTAGAAAGGCGTGCGAGTTAAGCGATTGCAAGTTTTTGCAATATCTAAGCGAAAAAAAGTTGTTACGCGACTAATACGCAACCTTTTTAGCGGGCGTAATCCCGCCTTTTCTTTGGTCTGAACGAGAGAGAAAAGCAATCGCCTAAATTTGAAATTCGCGTGTATTCAAAACTGCCTCTTGCGATAGCGAAATTGTCGGCAAATATATCGTTTTAAGCTACAATTTCTGGAGGCTGTCCTCCTGAATTGTAAGCGCGCCGAAACGTATCTCGATTTTTAACCTTTTGTAATAAAGGTTCAATAAACGCGCGTTCTTCGTCCGTTAAGTCGCCCTCCGCTAAAGATTTTGCGTATTTTATCGTTTTTTCTAGATCAATATAATCTTCAAATGTATCTATTTTATCAGGAATATACGATTCTTTCTTATATCGCTGCGTTTTCTTAAGGAATAATTTAATAATTTTAAGGAAATCATCTTTAGAGTTAAACATAATTTCTTTTATTTCGCGAGAGATAGAATCTGTAATCTTACATTTAGCAAGATCTCTTAAAACGTAATTATCTATGTCGCCGCCATATTGTATTGCTTCCTTTAGCGTAACGTTTTTTAACTCGGCGGTAAAGCTATTTAACGTTTCGCCCGAAAGTTCAAGTTGCGTTCGTTCTCGATAAAAAATCAATAACCATAAGCGAATTAATATAGGTATTCTGTTTTCTTGACATATTTTTTCGAGATTTTCGTTCTTATCTTTAATGATTTTCGAAAGAAATTGTCTCCCTAGTTCGCCGCTTACATCGAAAGTTAAATTAGTAAGCAGGATAGCGGAATTAATCATATCGTTATCCGAAAAAGAGTTTATCTCATTATGTTTATCTAATAGAAAATAAAAATTAGAAACGACGCTTTCGGAAGAAGTTTGATTATTCGCGGTAGAATTAACGATATTTTCAAAGCCAACAAGATCGCCGCTAAACATTGCGGACTTCAGATTGTTATAATCGTCATCGTTAATTAAAGGCGGCAGAAACTGAAAATATTTATTGTGTCCATCAATACTTGCAATCTTGTTTAACTTGTCTTCGTGGGGTATTATATACGGGCTTGAGAAAGCGGGGAACATAATAGAAACAAGATCGTAATAGTCTTCGTATTCTCTTTCTTCCTTAAACTCCTTGTCAATTTTCTTATTGTATTCATCTTCTCCTAGTGTATCTGGATCATAGTCTACCCGCATAACATAAAAATATTTGTTTGGTTCGTCCTTTATTGAGCAGTATAGTTTTATATTGCATACTCTAATAATGGTTAAAGCGATATAATCTACTATATTTATATGAGATTTTATTTGTGAATATTCAAAACTAATTATATCCTCTATTTTCTTTAACGCTCTTAGCGTCTTAACGTGCTTGACAAAACTATTTTCAAAAACCATTTGATATTGGTCATTTTGATAAAGAAGATAATCGGTCTCTGGTATTATATTTTTAATTTTTTTCAAGGAATTGTTAAACTCAGAAAAAGTACAAAAACGGTTAGGGGCAGGAACTGTTACGCCATACTGAATAATTTTATCAAGATATTTTTCGCCGTTTTCGCTTTTGTAGTTTTCTAGCGATTTTGCTACAATCCGTTTGTCGTAGAGTAAAACATATACTATATTCTTAAAATCGGCAACGCCTTTAACCAATCGGAAAACGGCTTCTGTTTCTTCGTCCGTTAGCCGATCTATATCGTCTATAACAATAATAATTTTTCGTGGCATTTGCGAAAGAAATTCGTTAATTTTCTTTTTCTGGTCAAATAACGTGTTTTGATTAGCTTCTTTTGGAAAATCCCAGTTGACGTTGATCCCAGAAATATTTATGCCTAATGAACTAGGGATTACGGACTTTGCAAATTTTGTAATAGCGTTATGCCACTGCTCACGATTTTTTATCCCATAATCAGATTGCAAAATATAATTGTTAAGCTCTGAAAAGAAATATCCAAATAGGTTTTCTACTCCAATAACTAGCCAAGGATTAAAATGAAAAATTATTGCTTTTTCCTCGTTAGGATTTTCTTTCTTGATTTGCTCTATAACCAGATTTAACAAACTTGTTTTGCCGCTTCCCCACTCTCCTTCAACGCCAACGACAAACGAACGATTTTCTGTATCTAACCTTAAAATTGAACCGGCAAGTTTTTTGGCAATTCCTCCAAAACCCAATAGGTCGTCGCCTGATTTTTCTATTGGCGCGTCGTTGATGTTCATAGTTAATCCTTTGGCGCGGTCATATTTTTGGCGATTACCGTTTTATCAAACTCTTCGGAGCTAATCAATTCGGAGGCGATCGCCGATTCGCGTAAGCTCAAACCCTCTTTGTGGGCTTTTTTGGCGATCGACGCGGCGTTTTCATAGCCGATCGCGGGGGCAAGAGCGGTAACTAACATTAGCGAGCTATTCACATAACGCTCGATCGTCTCTTTATTTGCCTTGATTCCAATCGCGCAATGTTGATTAAAACTATTAGCCGCGTCGCCAAGCAATCTAACCGATTGCAAAAAATTGTAGATAATCACGGGCTTAAAAACGTTAAGCTCAAAAGCGCCCTGACTTGCCGCAAAACCGATCGCCGCGTCGGCGCCCATCACCTGAACGGCGACCATCGTCAGCGCTTCGGCTTGCGTAGGATTAACCTTGCCGGGCATAATCGAACTTCCCGGTTCGTTCTCTGGAATAGTTAATTCGCCCAAACCGCAACGAGGACCGGACGCAAGAAGGCGAATATCGTTAGCGATCTTCATCAGATTGCCCGCAAGAGCTTTGATCGCGCCGTGCAGATTCGTAAGCGCGTCGTGGCTCGTTAGCGCGTGGAACTTATTAAGCGCGGGGGTAAAACGTTCGTTTAACGCCCCGTTTAGCTCGTCGCAAACCGCTTGCGCAAACTTCGCGGGCGCGTTCAAACCCGTGCCGACGGCAGTCGCGCCGATCGCGAGATTTCGCGCAAACTCAAGCGCGCTTTTGATTAGAGCCGCGCCGTTCTCCAAAGCCGCCGCGTAACCCGAAAACTCCTGCCCAAGCGTAAGCGGCGTGGCGTCTTGCAGGTGCGTCCGCCCGATTTTGACGATCGGGGCGAACTCTTGAGATTTTCGCTCCAGCGTTTGGCGCAACGCATCGATCGCGGGCAAAAGAAAACGCTCTACTTCCAAAACCGCCGAAATATGCATAGCGCTTGGAAACGTATCGTTGGAACTTTGGCTCATATTTATATGATCGTTCGGGTTAAGTTTTTCGCCTAATTTTTTGCTTGCTATAAAGGCGATTACCTCGTTTAGATTCATATTGGTTTGCGTGCCGCTTCCCGTCTGCCAAACGCTTAATGGAAATTCGTCGTCGTATTTGCCCGATAATATCTCGTCGCACGCGAAGACGATCGCTTCGCTCATATCCGCTTTCATCTTGCCAAGCCGCGCGTTTGCGATCGCCGCCGCTTTTTTCAAATGAGCGAAAGCTATAATCAGCGGTTTTGGCATTTTCTCTTCGCCAATTTTGAAAAAATCTAGGCTTCTTTGCGTCTGCGCTCCCCAAAGGCGATCGGCACGGACTTTTACCTCGCCCATCGTATCTTTTTCAACGCGGTAATCCATTAAGCCTCTTTTACTCGTAAAACTTTTTTTCTTTTAGCGTATCGACAAGTTTTTTTACGGAGGCTACGGAACGCTCGAATTCGGCTTTTTCTTCGTCGTTTAGCGTTACCTCTATGATCTTTTCCACGCCGTTTGCGCCAAGTACGATCGGCGCGCCGGTTACTACGTCGTTATATCCGTATTCTCCATCCAACCTCACGGCGCACGGATATATCTGTTTGCTATCGCGCAAGATCGCCTCGCACATCATAGTCGTAGCGATCGCCGGAGCGTAGTAAGCCGATCCGCTTTGCAAATAGCCTACGATCTCGGCGCCCGCGTTTTTGGTGCGCTTTACGATTAAATCGATCTCGTCTTGGCTCAGTAAATCGGTGATCGGCACGCCCGCCACAGTCGAATAGCGGTGAAGCGGAACCATATTATCGCCGTGTCCGCCTAGCACGGTAGCGCGAATCTGCCCCGATCCGTAGCCCAATTTTTCATAGATAAAACTCGCCATTCTGCCCGAATCCAAAAGCCCCGCCATACCGATCACGCGCCGCCGATCAAATCCCGTCTCGTTCAACGCGACGTAAGTCATAGCGTCAAGCGGATTGGTGATAACGATCACAAACGAATTGGCGCAAATCCCTTTGATCTGTTTTGAAATACTGCGGACGGTTTCGGCGTTGATCAGCAAAAGATCGTCGCGGCTCATACCGGGCTTTCGCGCCGCGCCCGCCGCTATAATGACAATATCGCTATCGGCTAGATCGTCGTAACCGCTTGCGACGCGCACGATCGTATGTTGGCGAATCACGGCGGCGGCTTGCGACATATCTAGCGCCTTGCCCCAAGCGACGTCCGTTTTAGAATCTAGTAAAATAATTTCATGGACAAAGCCTTGCAAAGCAAGCGAATACGCGACGGTAGAACCTACCGCGCCCGCCCCGATAATCGATACTCTTTTGCCGCGCATAACCGCCTATCCCTCGCTAATTTCAGTTTAATTAAAGATCAATTATGCCATACATTGCCCAAATATCTCTTTCGCCCCCCGCCTCCCCTCCCCGCCTCCGCTTTCCTTAAAATAGAGTTTGTCCGCGCGAAAAGACGAAGTTTGATAGCTTTTCTGATATTTTACGTTGATTTTTTGCCGATATAAAGGAACTATTATGCAAGAAAAACAGAGCTATGAAGCTACAATCGAAGCCGCCAAGACGATTTTGACGGAGCTAAACAAAAGCGATCTGCCGCTGGATAAAGCGACCGCGCTTTTCAAAGAGGCGAAAAAACTTTTGGACGAGGCGGCTAAAATGCTTGAAAGCGCGAAACTGGAGTATGAAGAGAAACAAAACGCTTAACGTCGCGGTTTTGCAAACCGACGCGCTAAAAATCGACTCGGCGCGGTTGGATTATTTGCTTGCGCAGGCAAAAAGTAGAGGTTCGCGCATAGCGGTTTTGCCCGAGTACGTTTGTAACTCTTTTTTTAAGGAACTTGCGAAATCGCCGATCGCCGTTATTAAAAAAGAGGGCGCGGAAGCCTACGAAAATCTAGTCAAACTCGCAAAGCAGTATCAAATGACGATTATCGCGCCGATCATACGCGTAATTGGGGGCAAACCGTTTAAGAGCGTTTATCGCTTCGCGCCCGATCGCGTATGGCGCTTTGATCAGCGGATTTTGATCGACTATCCTCATTGGAACGAAGCGGCTTTTTTCGCAAACGATCGCGCCGTTTTGAAACCGCCCGCGATTTTTACATATCAAGGTTTTCGTATCTGTTTGCTTTTTGGTTTTGAACTACATTCCGATCTTTTTTGGCACCAAATTGTTAAGAAAAAAGCGGACGTTGTGATCGCCGTTTCCGTATGCGCCTTTGAATCGTTCGCACGATGGCAAACGCTATGCAAAACGCGCTCTTTTATCGGCGGTTGTTATCTGATCCGAGCAAATAGAATTGGCGAGTATTTAGAAAAACGCCTAAACTGGACGTTTTACGGCAATTCGCTATATTGTAATCCGTTTGGAGAGATCGAAAACTCTTTAGAGGATCGCGAAGGCATTTTGGTCGCCTCATGCGAACATTCGGCAATTCGCGAAGCGCGCCAAGCGTTTGGTTTTGGCAGAATAGCGCGAAACCTTAAACTTTCGACGCGATAACGCTTTTTTATTCAAAAATCTTTATCGGCAACATAAGAGCGCGTTTGAATACGTTCGCGGGATAAAAAATAATCTCGTCTACAAGTTTGCTTTCCACTTTTGGATCGTCGATCGTCCCGCTAATATGCAAAATGTTTTCAATCTTTTTGCTATCGCCCAATAATAAGTAGCCTACGATTGGGATTTTTGAAAAAAGCGAGCTAAAGGATTTTACGCTTTGAACCGCGGCGTAAATATCGACCTCTCCGCTACTTAGTTTCACGCTTCCTTGCGCCAAAATATCGGCGTTTATTCCCACAATACGAACAAGATTAAAATAAAGAACGTCGTTGGAATAATAAACCTCTATCGCCCCCTCTTGTATCTTAAAACCTTTAGAGGTAAAACCGGGCGATCGAAACTGCGCTAAAGATGGCAAGGTGTTGATTAGCGCTATGACGTTTGTAAATAGTTTTGCCTCCTCAATCGTAGCGTTTTTTATGCGGATTACGCCATAAACGTCTTTGCTGTTTAAACTTGCGTGTCCGCTAAAATCCCAACTGCCGCCGCTCATCTTAACGCCGCTTAATTCGCGCACCCAATCGGTGCCTATTTTTTCGCCGCGAAAGGTTATGTCGCTACGATCGCGATTGATCGTTATAGCGGAGCTTCGCTCTTTGATCTGCCCTTCGAAACGTTCGCCCTCTTGATAGAATGAAAACCAATCGCTTTTAAGCAGTTTATTTTTGAAACGAACTCCGCTTTTATCGCCGAAAACAAATATCCGTCGACTTTCGTCGCTTAAACCAGCGTCTTCTAACGTAGCTTTTCTGCGGTTAGCGAAATCGATTAGCGCTTCAATATCTACCTCCAACCCGTTGATCGCGGCTCTTATGTGATTTTTATTAGCGTCTAGTAAAAACGAGCCTTCAAGAAGCCTAACCAAACTGCTTCCGTCTTTATTTGTTTTAATAAACCCGCTTGCGCGTTCGATCGGTTTGCTATCTTTATAAAGGATTTTTGCGCCGATATCAACCGTGAAATACGAAATCAATTTGTCGTCTTCTTTTACGACTCTTAACTTTCCGTCTCCTATATCTAAAAGTTCCATAATCGGCAGATATGGTTTGTAACGCTTTAGATCGTTCATTCTAATCTCTATACGATCGTCTTTTAGCGTAATCTCCGTAGCAAAATCGTCTAAAGTTAAGCGCGTAGTTTCTTTGTCCCAAACGCCCGCGAGTTTAGTCTTAAGACGATCGAAAGAGACTCCTAAGCCGCCCAATAGTTTAGCGTCTCTTAGATCGAATAAAAGCGCAAATCTTTTTTCGCCCGCTTCGATCAATCCCGCTACGGAAAATAACGGGAGATTTGGAACCGTTAAATAAAGTTTATTGATCGTTATATTTGAATCCTCTATCGTTACGTCTGCGGCGCTATACGCAATCGGCGTCCCTAGAGCCTCGATCTCGCCATATTCCGATATTAACCTCGCTTTAAAATGCAGATCGTCTAAGTTTGATACGGGGGTTTTAAGTAGAAAAGTAGCCTCGTTTTTGCCGCTACGCTGAATCAGATCGATCTTTGCTCCAAAAGCGGCGATCAGATCGCGCAAGGTTTCGTCGAAAAGCGCCAAAGTATCGATCTTTAGTTGAAGATTCTGTTTCTTATCTACGTCAAGATTGTTAATCGTTACGTCGGCGTTGATTTTTTGCCCTTCGTATTCGGCGTTATTGGCGACGATTCTTAAAACTCCTTTATCGATCGTAACTTTGACCTCTTCGGCAAAAGCGCTAGGCAGCTTGGGATTAAAATAGATATTTGCGTTACGCGCTAAAGCCTCTAGCGATAGCGTAGATATATTAGGACTCATCGTAGTAAGATTAAAGTCTAACGCGAAACGTTCGGCTCTATAATTTTCGGCTATAGTATTACCGTGAATCCACATCTTTGCCGTTGAATTGATAGGTAACGCTTGGGCGAGCGTTTCTAGGCTTTTTGCCTCCGCGTTTAGAACGGTGAAGCCGATCTTGTCGCCTTCGTATTTTGCCCGCGCGGCGCCGCGAATACCTAAAGCTATCGCGCCGCCCTCGAACGAACCTTTTTTATTAACGAGATCGATTTCCGCTAATCCAAAAAAGTCTCCTTCGTAGCCGTCGATCGTAAAGCGATTGTCGTTAAGGCGCAAAACGGCAAACTTATCGTCGCCCCACGCGCTAAAGGCGCCCGTAACGTAAGAGGATTTATATTGCGCTTCGATAGAAAATTTGCCTGTGGTCGGGCTGATAAAGCCCTTTGCTTTAACGCCAAGCGCGTAATCTTGCCACTTCGCGTCGATCAGCTCGAACGCCACGCCCGCGCCCTCCATCCAGCCTAGCGTAAATTGCGCGCTCGCGTTTTTATGAGAAATGAAAAAGTTTCCTTTCTCGTAGAGAAGATACGCCTCTTTGTCGCCGACGACGACGGATTTTACCTCTAGGCGATCGGTCAAAAGTAGCGCCAAAAAAGCCGCTCTTATATATTTAAGCGTCGTATTTGGATCGCTCTGCTCTTGCGCTTCGTCGTCGCGGATTATCAGCTTATCGATCGACAAAACAATCTTTGGATTTACGCTTAAATCGACGCCTTGAACCTCAAATTGGCTAAAATCCCATTTTTCAAAACTTACGCCAAAGAAGAGCGCGCCCAAAGCTATGAGCAAGACGAGAACAAACAAAACGCATATCGCCGCGGCGGTTTTAACGCTCGCCCAGATCGCTCTTTTCATCGTCTTACTTCTCTCCTACTATCTTTCTTCGCGGCTTGAAAATCCGCGCTTTGTTCAGGTCGCTCAGGGAGCTTTGCGCCCGATTGTAGCACAGCTTAGGCAAGATGGAATCGATCTGGGCGATTTGGATTTTTGGTTGATCCGCGCTTTTGGGCTGCCAAAATACGGAATGATCGACGTTGGAAGCGCAAACTTGACGCGACTAGACTTTTACTTCGGACTTATAAACGGCAAAGCGGCTTTTGACAAAATTACTCTTATACCGGGCGAAACGACGGCGATCGCGCTCGATCAGATCGCCGCGCAGTTGGGGTTTGACGCCAATAAACTGCGCGAAGTCTATGAAAAAACCGCGCCGTTTGCCGAAGGCGTTTTGATACCCGATACCTATCAGATTATCAAAGGCTCTAGCGAGGAACAGGTGGCAAACCTACTTGTGGAGCGTTCGATCAAGCTACATAAAGCGCGCGCGATCGAGCGTTTTGGCAGATACGACGAGGCGGAGTGGTTTAGAATCGTTACGATCGCCTCGATCGTGCAAAAAGAGGCGGCTTCGGTAGCGGAAATGCCGCTTGTCGCCAGCGTGATTTACAATCGGCTCGATAAAAATATGCGCCTGCAAATGGACGGAACGCTAAATTACGGCTACTTTTCGCACCAAAGGGTAACGCCGCAAAGAATTAAAGCCGACGAGAGCGATTTTAACACCTACAAAAAAGAGGGATTGCCGCCATATCCCATCGCAATGGCAAGTTTAGAGGCGATCAACGCGGCGCTCAACCCCGCGAAAACCAAATATCTCTATTTTGTGCGCGGATCGGACGGCGAACACGACTTTTCCGAAACCTTTAGGGAACACCGCCGCTACATTCGCGAAGGCGCGAAATAGTCGTCGTCGTTCCCGCCTTGCGCTCTTCCGTTCCTTAGCGCCTCGCTATTTCGCGAGGCATTGGAGCGGGCGCTACGCCGTATTTGGATTCCCGCCTTCCTCCGCGATTACGCCCCCAAAAGCGGGGCTACGCTAAAGTCGCGGGAATGACTGCATTTGCGGGTTTTGCTAAGTAAACGAATGGCTCAACGCATTCAGAAACTTTTGATCGCGCCTTAAACCTTCGTTTTACGTCATTCCCGCGAAGGCGGGAATCCAAACCAAAGACCTACGAACAGCGATCGCCCTTGAGATTGTTTATAGGTTTTGAATACGCACGGCTACGCCGTATTTGTATTCCCGCCTTCCTTCGCGCCTTGCGCCCCCTCTTAGCGCCTCGCTACTTTCGCTAGGCATTGGAGTGGGTTCGGCGCTGTTTCGCGCCTCATCGCGGGAATGACTAAAAACGGCGGATCGCAACCTATAACTTCAGTCGCGAATTAGTTTGTTTTCGCCTAGATATTTTAGAAAATCACAATTGCCTAGCGCACACGCTTTTCTAGCGTCTTGCGTCGCTTTTTTATAATTTTCTTGAAGCGCGTAAGCGGCGGCGCGATTATTGTTAAGCGTTCGCATAATTTGGATCGAGCTTAGCTTGATTAAAATCGGCGATCGCTTTATTTGTATCGCCTAAATCATCATAAGCGATTCCACGACCAATATAGGAGAGAGCATTTTTTGGATTTTCTCTAATGGCGATCGAAAATTGCCTGATCGCCTCTTGAAAATTACCGCTTTCATAAGCCGCAATACCTCGATCGACAGCTACGTTACCCGCAAGCGCGAAAACTCCTAATAAGGCAGATAAAATAAACAAACGCATAAAGTTAGCGTATCCGTTCATTTGTCTCTTGCAACTCTATAAGTTTTATGCGCAAACGCTTTTTTAACGTTGCAAACCGCACCATTATTAAAAATGAGCTTATTATCATACGAATAACGTTCGTATATTAAGATTGCGTCATCTGCAGTTTTCTCTAGCCGCTTGATCTGCAGCATACATTGCCAAATACCCCTGTTGTCCCATAGTCCAAGGATTAGCCCACATCCTGTACATAGGATCGTTTGATGAACATACCTTGCTATACTTGGTTTCTGTTCGTTGAACTCTCGAATTATCATGTTCGGCGCTTGAGCTGACCACAGACTGCAACAAACTACAATCGCCCAATTCGCACGCTTTTCTCGCATCTGTTATCGCTTGGCTTTTATCGCCTAACATATAGTAAGCGACCCCGCGACTATAGTAAGCGTAGGCATAGTTTGGATTGATCTTAATCGCTTGCGTGTAATCTGCGATCGCTTTGCTTGTATCGCCTAAATCAGCGTAAGCGCTTCCGCGACTATAGTAAGCGGCGGAGTCTTTTGGATCGATCTTAATCGCTTGGCTGTAATCGGCGATCGCTTTGCTTGTATTTCCTAAACTTTTGTAAACATTTCCGCGACTATGGTAAGCGTAGGCATAGTTTGGATTGAACTTAATCGCTTGATTAAAGTCTGCAATCGCTTTACTTGTATCGCCTAAATCAGCGTAAGCGCTTCCACGACTATAGTAAGCTTTCGTGCCGTTCGGATCGATCTTGATCGCTTGGGTGTAATCTGCAATCGCTTTGTTTGTATCGCCTAAATCATCGTAAGCAAGTCCGCGAGCAATATAGACGTCGGCAAGGTTTGGATTGATCTTAATCGTTTGCGTGAGATCCGCGATCGCTTTGCTTGTATTGCCTAAACTTTTGTAAGCAAGTCCGCGAAGAGCATAAGCGATAGCGTTTTTCGGATCTTCTTTAATGACGATCGAAAATTGTTTAACCGCTTCTTGAAAGTTACCGCTCTTGACAGCCGCAACGCCGCGATCAAAAGTCGCGCTATTTGCGTAAGCAAAAACCGCCGTTAAAACCAAAGCGATAAACGCTTTACCTAGTAAACTAAATCTCATCTTTTCCCTCCTTTATGTTTTAGCGCGCGTTGCGCAAAAGAAAACTATAGAATGCCGTTGCCTACCAAGAAATTCTTTAGCTTTACAATAGTTGTTTATCTAAAGAAATAAGTCGCGCTTATACCTGCGGTAAATGGGGCTATGTCCTCCTCCTCGTTATAGCCGCGTTCGGTAAGTTTAGGGGCGCTAAAGAACCCAAGCGTAAAGTCAAGCGTCCAGTTATCGCTCAGAAACACTCCCATACCTATGTTAACGCCAACATAAGAATCGACCGACGTTTCATAAAACCCGCTTATCTTTTCGTTCATAGGCATACGATAGTAAACCTCTAGGAAAAGCGTAAACAGGTCATAGCCTGCCGTCGCAGCGCCAAAAGCCGCCGACGTATAATCATATTCAACCGACCCCTCCCAAACGTCAAGCTCTTCGCTACCATACGCGCCTTTAATATACAGCCAATCAAGCGGAAAATAGCGGAGATTGACATTCCAACCATTAGCGCCCAAAAAGTATGCTTCCGCTCCAACCGCCACGTCATTTCGCATATAATGTCGCTTGACAACGCCCGGTATCTCTTCGGCGTTTAGATATACCCCAAAAACGCAGACCATCAGACTAGCTATTACGCTTTTATTGAAACGTTTCATTACTTGCTCCTTTTATTTGTTTTTCTGCTTATTGCAGAATCGTTCTATCTCAATATTGCCGTTAGTGTTTTTGCCTATTAACTGAATTAGCACGTCTACTATACAACCAGACAAAGCGTTATATTCGTCAATCTCTTGGCTGGCAAATCCCGACCACGCTACCTCGCTTTCTTCCCGTCCCTGTTTTCTCCCCCATATATCCAAATAGATTTTTTTATATGTGGTCGAATAGGAGTAGGTATTAGTTACTGGCTTTTGTGTAGAACGGCAAATAAAACGCGACTTTGCGTGCGGATAAAATGAGACTTTCGGATCAACCGCGTTTTTTTTGAAACTTTCAGCCACTCTTTTTTTTGCGCGATCGTCAAAAAAGTTGTGGCGATTGGATTGCAGAATTGGCTAGGGGGGGGCAACAAAGCTATCCGTAGAAACCTTTTGCCCCGCAGATCAGCCTCTATCTGTAGCCGCACGCCCTCGTATAGCTCGCCGTTGGCGCGGATATTACGGCAAGGCTAGAGCGGGGAGTTAAGCCACGTCCTGATCATGCCCCGCAGATCAGCCTCTATCTGTAGCCGCACGCCCTCGTATAGCTCGCCTCTAGCGTCAATAGGCAGAAACGGACGAGCGGGGATATTGCGCTTGGGAGCGCCGAACTG
Organism: Helicobacteraceae bacterium; assembly: GCA_031273735.1. GTDB lineage: Bacteria > Campylobacterota > Campylobacteria > Campylobacterales > SZUA-545 > JAIRNH01. The sequence goes on along the minus strand of JAISRI010000020.1, from coordinate 561 downwards.
ATGGGACGCTGGATATGGATACTCCTTGACTCCCGCGACGGCGTTAAGCCCTACCGTCGCTGTATCGCCAGCGCTCTCTATAGTCAAACTCCGTTGCATATGTCCGCTACCGTATAACGGACGCGAGGGATCGGGATAGCCAGCCTTTTGCTTTGCCGCGACCGTTTCGGGCAAAAGCGGCTCCCACGCTATGCCGTCGGGCGATTCGCGGCGAGCGAACGATCGCCCCGCTATATTGGCGATACGATTAGCGGCTTCGAGGGCTAGAGAGCCGTCCTTGACCCATCCTTGTAATCTATCAATCTGCGCGTCCAATAACCCCGCGTCGATCTCGATGTTGAGCTTAACCACTATCTATCGCCGTTAAGCGCGTTGAGCGCGTCTGTTATGGGATTATCCTCTATTATCAAGCACGCGGTAGCGGCTCTTGACGAGTGCGCGTCGGCGGTCCTAGACTGCGCGATCGGCGTTTGGCTCGACGTTTTAGCCACCGCGACGCGGTAAGCGTCAAAGCGCGTAGAAAGCTCCGTATAATCGTTAAAACAGAGGTTTAGCGAGTTA
>JAISRI010000207.1 GCA_031273735.1 Helicobacteraceae bacterium | reverse complement strand
TAGCTTTGTTGGCTTTTTTGAAATTCTCGAAACGCGATCGAAACAAAATTGAAAGCCTTTCGATTTTTTAGTCAAAAATCCAATAAGGGCGTTATAAGCGATCGCCAAGCGGTATGTTGGCGGCTTGGATTTTTTTGATTAGGGCGTTTGATAGATTGATGTAGAGTTGCAAGAAAAGCATCGCGTTCGCGTCGCTTGCCGATTCTTCGTCGATCTCGAAGCGAATCGCCGTCGCGTTTGCTTCCGAAGCGATATAGGTTTCCGATCGCGGCGCTCTGGAGATAAACGCGGTTTCGCCCAAAATCCGCCCCGCTTCTACGCGATCTGTAGCGTCGTTTTGCGCGCTTGCCGCGCCTGAAAGTATAAAGAATATTTCTACGCCGCGATCGCCTCTAACAAATATGTTTTCTTGAAGCGAGTATCGCAAAAATTGAACGTTTTTAACTATCGAAAGCGCCTCGCGCGGTTTAAGCCCTTCAAACAAATATATGCGCGAGCTAACCTCTTTTAGTTTTTGTTCCGCCATATCGATATTTGCGCTAAACTCGTTGGATATTTTTGATCCTATTTTGTTAAGCTCCTCTTCGGGCGGATTGATCTGCTTTACCGTATGGCGCGATCCAATATCTAAAAGCCTCTTTATTTCCGTATTTGTATATTCCGTATGGTAAAAGCCGCTCACTCGAAAACCTTTAACGCTTCGCTTAGATAGATATGCCAATCAGAGCTGTTGGATTTGTTTATATCAATGTTGCGAAGGTAGTATTTAATAAACGTTTTTGTGCTGTAATCGCCCTCGATTCTAGCTTGCCTGAAAAATTTCGCTATCAGTTGCGATTCTTCGGCTAGCTCCCAAAGTAGCTTATCGAAATAGTAGCTTTTAGTCTGAATAACCTCGCGCAACCCGTCGCCGATATTCTCGGAATACTCCGCGAAACTCTTAAAAAACTCCGCGCTCATCATATACTCAAGCTCTTTTAATTGTTTGCCGATAATAATTAGTTTATCTTTTGCTCTCGCAAACCCGTCGATCGCATCGACGTTTCGCGCTCGCAAGGCTTTTTGATACGCGATCTCTTCGTCGTTTTTGGGCGGCGGCAAAGCTAACAATTCGCGATCGGTCGCCGCGGCTATCGACTGAAAACGTTTTTTCATCGCTTCGGTGATCGTTACTTCGTTTTGTAGCGCGTGATATATCGGCACGCTTGATAAAAAATCGCGTACATAAACCAATTTGCTCAGTTTTATTTTTTTGCGAAACTCGGAAAGATATTCAAAAAGTCTATCTACGTCTTGATGAATCTTTGATAGCAGTCCGTCTTCTAAAATATGCGGATCGATAGTTTTCAGATTATTAAACGCGGTAACGAGAAAACGGCGTAATTTAATATAGTCCAATCTCGGTTTTTCAAAGCCGTTTTTATCGATAAAATCCAACTCTTTTTGCGCCATATGCAAAGCGTCGCCAAAAAAACGTTCCATAAATGCGGCGACGGCGCTTTTGATCTCTTCGGGCGTCAAATTGGTATCCAGCGTTAAAATTGGGGGTATTGTATTCCAAAGCGGCTTTGGCTTGATCGCTTTCTAAAGTCGTATGAAAAAGATCGCCGCGCTTGAAGTATAGCGATCCTTTGGCGCGTTATGGATTTTGGCTTATATCTTTTGCCCGCCAATGGGGGAAATGTTTGCGAATAAGCGCGTTTAGCTCTATTTCAAAAGCGTTTGGACGATCGTTGTTTGGCGCGAGAGCGCTCTCGACGCTTTGAGCTTTGGCTCTTATCATACCCGCCGCGACGGTTGCGTTATTGAAGCGATCGATTAGGATAAAGCCGCCTGTGGCGCGATTTTGGTCGTATAGATCAAAGACAAGCGATCCAAGCGCGGCGATTGATACGCGGCAGATTGAGTTTAGCGCGATTTGGCTCGCTTCGCGCCGCTCTAAACTATTTACGTCTATAAGATACTTTATCGCGGCTACGTTTGCGGGCATAGTTTTCGTCCCAATTTTGATCAAGTAGCTTTTGCCTAAATCCAGCGGTTCTTCGCCCAACCAAACTAGATCGGCTTCAAAATCGCTTGCGATCTGCGGCGGCGTTTCGCCCTCTTTAACGATCGTATCGCCGCGGCTAACGTCGATCTCGTCCGTCAAAGTTAGGGTAACCGCCATATCCGCTTTAGCGCTTTGCAGATCGCCGTCGTAGGTAACGATGCGCGCAACGCGCGAAACCGCGCCCGAAGGTAAAACGCGAATCTTATCGTCCGCGCTAACGACGCCCGAAGCGATCGTCCCCGCAAAGCCGCGAAAATGGCGATCGGGGCGAACGACAAGCTGAACGGGCAAGCGAAAATCCGCCGTTTTGCCTCGCGCGATCTCGACCGTTTCGAGAAACTCCATTAACGGCGCTCGATCGAACCACTTTGTATTTTCGCTTTTGGAAACGATATTGTCGCCCTTAAGCGCGGAAACGGGGAAAAAGGCGACGCGCTTAACTCCAATCTGCGCGGCAAGCTCGGCGTAATCGGCGGCGATCGCCTCGTATCGTTCGCGCTCGTAGCCGATCGCGTCCATCTTGTTGATCGCTACCGCGACGCAATCGACGCCGAGCAAATGGACGATATAGCTATGCCGTTTTGTTTGCGTCGACACGCCTTTTGTCGCGTCGATCAAGATTACCGCTAGATCGGCGCTGGAAGCCCCCGTAGCCATATTGCGGGTGTATTGCTCGTGTCCGGGCGTGTCGGCGACGATAAACTTGCGCCTTTTTGTGGAAAAGTAGCGATAGGCGACGTCGATCGTGATCTTTTGTTCCCGTTCGGCTTGCAAACCATCTACCAATAACGACAAATCTAGCTCGTCGTCTTGCGCTCCCGCCCTTTTAGAACCCTCTTTAAGCGCGGCGATCTGATCTTCGTAGAGCGTTTTTGAATCGTGCAAAAGCCGTCCGATCAACGTGCTTTTGCCATCGTCTACGCTACCGCATGCGATAAAGCGTAGCAACTCTTTTTGCTCTTGATCCTTTAAATAGCTTTCGATCTTTTCGGTTTGACGCGGCATTAAAAGTAACCTTCTATCTTCTTTTTTTCCATCGATCCAGAAGAGTCGCGATCGATAGCGCGCCCCTGTCTTTCGCTCGTTCTAGCAAGCGCCATCTCCTCGATAATCGCGCTTAAACTATCGGCGTTTGATTCCACCGCGCCCGTAAGCGGATAGCAACCGAGCGTGCGAAACCGCACCATCTTCTTTTGCGGCTTTTCGCCCTCTTTTAACGGTAGGCGATCGTCGTCTACTAAGATCAACATTCCGTCGCGTTCTACCACTTCGCGCTCTTTGGCAAAATATAGCGGCACGATCGGGATCCGCTCCAAATAGATATATTGCCACACGTCTAGCTCCGTCCAATTTGAGAGCGGAAAGACGCGGATCGATTCGCCTTTGTCGCGGCGGGCGTTGTAAAGATTCCATAGTTCGGGGCGTTGATTTTTGGGATCCCATCGGTGATTTTTGTCGCGGAAAGAAAATATCCGCTCTTTGGCGCGGGATTGTTCTTCGTCGCGCCTCGCGCCGCCAAAAACCGCGTCGAAGCGATATTTATTTAACGCCTGTTTTAAGCCTTCGGTTTTCATTATGTCGGTATGTTTGGCGCTGCCGTGTATAAAAGGATTTATGCCTATCTTTTGCCCGTCGGGATTGATATGAACGAGCAGATTTAGCCCAAGCTCCTTGACTCGTTTATCGCGAAAGGCGATCATCTCTTTGAACTTCCACGTCGTATCTACGTGCAAGAGCGCAAATGGCGGTTTGGCGGGATAAAAGGCTTTCAACGCCAAGTGGAGCATAACGGAAGAGTCTTTGCCGATGCTGTAGAGCATAGCGGGATTTTCAAACTCGCTTACCGCCTCGCGCATAATAAAAATACTTTCGGCTTCGAGCCGCTTAAGGTGGGTCATTTACAGCCGCCCGTCGCTTAACGATCGATCAAAGGCGCCTTTAACGTCGAAAACGACGCCGTTTTCTTTTATTAGATCGCGGGGGTTTAGATCGAAAAAGGCTTTATGCGCGACGGCTACGATCGCCGCGTCGTAAGAACGCTTTTGAAGATCGCGAATATCTACAAGCGTCAATCCGCCGTATTCTCTCGCGACCTCTTCTTTATCCGCCCACGGATCGCACGCGTCGACGCGGCAACCAAAATCTTTTAGCTCGTCGATAATGTCGATTACGCGGGAGTTACGAATATCGGGGCAATTTTCTTTGAAAGTAATTCCTAGCACAAGCGTTTTCGCGCCGTTGATCGCTACGCCTTTTTTGATCATTAGCTTGATCGAGCGCGCCGCTACGTAAGAACCCATAGAGTCATTGACGCGCCGTCCCGATAGGATCACCTGCGGGTGGTAGCCGATCGATTCCGCTTTATACGTTAGATAGTATGGATCGACTCCTATGCAATGTCCGCCAACCAAACCGGGGCGAAACGGCAGAAAGTTCCATTTTGTCCCCGCCGCTTCTAAAACCTCGTTGGTGTCGATTCCCATCTTGCCGAATATAAGCGCAAGCTCATTTACGAAAGCGATATTTATGTCGCGCTGGCTGTTTTCGATCACCTTTGCCGCTTCGGCGACCTTTATACTACTCGCCTTATACGTCCCCGCCTCGATAATCTCCTTGTAAAGCGAATCGACCTTATCGGCGATATGCGGTAGGCTTCCGCTGGTAACTTTACGGATCTTGCCGACCGTGTGCTCTTTGTCGCCCGGATTTATACGTTCGGGCGAATAGCCGCAAAAGAAATCGACGTTGAAAGTTAGCCCGCTTTGTTTTTCCAAAACGGGGACGCACTCCTCTTGCGTGCAACCCGGATAGACGGTCGATTCATAGACGACAATATCGCCCTTTTTCAAAACGCCGCCGACGGTTTGGCTGGCTTTGATTAGCGGCGTTAGATCGGGGTTTTTGTGCGCGTCGATCGGCGTGGGAACGCATATGATAAAGACGTTTGCCGATTTTATCTCCTCGATCGACGAGGTAAAAGTTAGCTTGCTCGCGGCTTTTAACTGCTCTTTTGTTAGCTCCAGCGTCCGATCGAAGCCCTCTTTTAACTCGCTTATACGTTTTTGATTAACGTCAAAACCGATCGTCTCTCGCTTTTTGCCAAACTCAGCCGCTAACGGCAACCCCACGTAACCTAACCCAATCAACGCGATTTTCATAAAACTCCCCGCTCTCTTTAAGCCTCGCATTTTAGCGACGAGCGCATAAAGCCCGCGTCATACTTATGTAACTCTGTCGTTTTTACGATTTTTCAATCCGATCGCGCTTAAAACTTTCAAACAAAGCGCATAAACCATTGGCGGTTGAGCGAAACTAAAGGGTTCGGACTAAAGTTAAAGCAAACCAATACAAACCGATTATCTAGGACAAAGCGTCTTCGAACTTTTCGACGAAGGAGACCGCAAGAAAAGAACGGTTTATAGCTTTTGCGCCGATCTCGACACAAAGGGCGATCAAGTTGCTAAACCGCCGAAATCTACGCGCTTATGTAAAACGCGCTCCAACCGTCTTATTTTCAAAATCAGTTTTGATTTATATCAGTTTTGATTTTTTTCATTTCAACCCGTTTTAAGAAAAATTTGGCGCGTATTGATCGCCCGGCGCGAATAAAACGAGTCTAATTGCGCTATTATTGCGTCAAATTAAACGTGAAACGAGTTTTATGGACAATAAAATAGAGCGGTTAAAACGCCTAACAAACCTTTTTACGGATAATCTACAACAATATAAAAGCGCGGCTTACGACGAGTCAAACGCTAGAACGGATTTTATCGATAAGTTTTTCGAGGCGCTAGATTGGGACGTAAGAAACGAGCAAGGTTTTTCAGAGAGTTACCGCGACGTTATACGCGAAGATAAAATAACGATTAACGGTTCTCAAAAAGCGCCAGATTACTGCTTTAGAATCGGCGGGGTAAGAAAGTTTTTTGTCGAAGCGAAAAAGCCTTCGATCAACATCAAAGAATGTATAGAAAGCGCGTATCAATTACGGCGTTACGCATATACGGCAAAACTGCCCCTTTCAATCTTGACCGATTTTGAAGAATTCGCGGTTTACGATACCCGCATTAAACCCGATAAAAACGATAAAGCGAGCGTGGCGCGCATATTTTATTGCACCTTTAGAGAGTATGAGGAAAACTTTAATTTTATATATAATACATTTTCAAAAAACGCGATATTAAAAGGTAGTTTTGATAAATATATCGAAGAGAATAAAAATAAAAGAGGAACCTCCGAAGTCGATAGCGAACTATTAAACGTTATTGAAGGCTGGCGCGTAGATTTGGCTAAAAATATCGCTTTGCGCAACGGCGATTTATCAATATACAATCTTAATACGATCGTGCAAAAAATCATCGATCGCGTCATATTCTTACGCATTGCCGAAGACAAAGGGATCGAAGACGCGAATACGCTTAAAAACGCTGCGGCAAAACAAAACGTATACGAAAGCTTAAATCGCATATTTATCAGCGCGGACGCTAAATACAATTCGGGCTTATTCAAAACGGAAAAATGGATAGAAGAGATCAAAATCGACGATAAAGTTTTATCAAATATCGTCGTCAATCTGTATTATCCAGATTGCCCTTATGAATTTTCGGTGCTACCGATCGAGATTTTAGGAAATATTTATGAAAAGTTCTTAGGAAAAACGATCTATTTTAGAAATGTAAAAGGCGGGCATACCGCGATCGTAGAAGATAAACCAGAAGCTAGAAAAGCGGGCGGCGTTTATTACACTCCGCAATATATCGTAGATTATATTACGCAAAATACGATCGGCGTTCTTATTAAAGATAAAACTCCAACCGAGATCGCCTCTTTGCGCTTTGTCGATCCCGCGTGCGGATCGGGATCGTTTTTAACGGGCGCATATCGTTATTTATTAGATTTTCATATCGATTATTACACACGGGAAAAAAATATAAAAGCCGCAATTAAAAAAGAGAAAATATTTGAAGAGAAACGCGGACAATACAAATTGACAATCGCCGAAAAACAACGCATTTTGCTAAATAATATCTACGGCGTGGATATCGATATGCAAGCCGTCGAGGTTACCAAACTTTCTCTCTACTTAAAACTGCTAGAAAACGAAGGAAAAGAAGCAAAGGGACTATTTAAGTTTTCCGATCTAACGCTGTTGCCAAACTTAGAAAACAATATCAAATGCGGCAATAGTCTGATCGGGGCGGATTTTTACGCGCAAGGCGATCTAGGTTTAACCGACGAAGAACAATTTAAGGTTAATTGTTTTGATTGGGAAAAAGAGTTTCCCGCTATATTTAAGGCGGGCGGTTTTGACGCGGTAATTGGGAATCCGCCGTATGTATTTACGCGCGAACTAATGACAGAACAGGAGAAAGAATACTATAATAAAAATTATAAAAATACACAATTTAAACTCAATACATATATTTTGTTTGTGGAAAAATCGTTTACAATATTGTCAAAACATGCTTGCTTTGGCTTCATAATTCCCAATAACTGGCTAACATTGGAGTATAATTCTGATTTTAGAAAATTTATATTAGAAAATGTCTACAATATACATATTACAAACTGTGCAGATAAAGTATTTGCGGACGCAAATGTTGATGTAGCATTACTTATTTTTTCTAATTTTGGTAATTCCGAAATCATGTTTTACGAAATGAAAAGTCAAATGGTTACGAATATCGGGTGCGAGACGATAGAAAATATTTTACGCAAGCATAATTTTATTCTAAATTTTTCCGATAGTTTGATGGAAAAGATTCTAAAAAAAATAGAAAATAAAAGTTTTTTATTGCAAACTGTCGCGGAAGTGAAAAACGGCGTGCAAGCATATACGGTCGGAGAGGGTTCTCCACAACAAACAGAATCCATGAAAGAAAAACGGGTATATCATAGCCTAACTAAACAAAATGATGCTTGGATAAAGTATGTTGACGGCGTAGATGTAAAAAGGTATGTTTTGGGTTGGAGCGGACAATACATCAAATACGGAAATAATTTAAGTCGTCCGCGAAAGTTTGATTTATTCAATAATCAAAGATTATTAGTTAGGCAAATACCATCCAAGCCCCCATATTCTATTTTTGCCGCCTTTACTGATGAAACGATCATAAATGATAATAATAGTATGATAATCCGACTTTTGCTTCCCAACGCATATTCTCTGCATTTTATCCTTGGAATTATAAATTCAAAATTAATTACATTATGGTTTATTCATAAATTTGGTAAATTGCAAAGGAATATATTCCCGCAATTTAAGGTAAAGGAATTGCGTTGTTTTATTATTCCCGCCCTCGATCTTACCAATAAGCACGACAAAGCCGCCCACGATAACCTTGTCTTGTTAGTAGACAAAATGCTTTCGCTTAAACGACGCGAATACTCCGAACCAAACCCGCAGGCAAAGATGGTGTTATGTCGTCAGATCGAAGCGCTAGATAATCAGATTGATCGGGCGGTCTATTCTCTCTACGCTCTAACGCCCGACGAAATAAAAATCGTGGAAAATAAATAAGGGTCAAGACAAGACTATGCGTATCCTAAGCCAATCCAAGCTAGGATATAACTATGTTGAACAAGTATTTAATGAGCCTTCGCTTAATATATTCAAGATTTAGAGGACATAGCTAATCTGCGGATCAGATCGGCGATATGGGTTTCGCGTCCGCTAAGGAGATGTCTTAACTCGATCGAGCGGGTTAAAAACTCTTGCGGATTAGCCTCTTTCGCGCATTGCAATAGACGATCCGCGTTGCACTCGTTTTGCAAAAGCTCCGAATGTATCGGCGGGCGCTTTTCGTAGTGAAAAATTAGATTAGAAAGCCCTACAAAGGGCAGTTTCACAAAGCGCTTGGCGATAGCAAAGTCGATAGGCTTGGCGCGATAAGCCAAAACGAAAGGCGTTCCGATCAACGCGGTTTCCAAAGTCGCCGTGCCTGAACACACAAAAGCGAACTTAGCTTTTAATAACGCCTCATGGGCGTTTGGCGCGATTGAAAAACCCTCTAAATCGCCGTATAATTCGGATATTTTTTGCGAATCAAAATGCGATGGAATCGCTAATAACTTTTCGCCGCCAAGCCGTTTTGCCGCCTCTTTGAAAATCGGAAAAAGCCGCTTTATCTCGCCCTCTCTCGAACCGGGTAAAAACGCGTAAATCTCGTCGTTTGTTACGGACTCTTTGAACCGCTCGATCTCCTCCATAAGCGGGTGTCCGACGTAGGAGCAGTTTTGCCACCACGATTTTTCAAACGGCAAAATCGCCGCTTGAACGTCCGTAACGCTTTCTACGATCGCAATACGCTTTGCCTTCCAAGCCCATACCTGCGGAAGCACGTAATAGAGTATTTTCAGATCGGGATAAGCCTTTTTAAGCGCTTTTGCAAGAGGGATATTAAAGGCGGGCGAGTCTATTAGTAACGCAAGATCGCAACTTTTTGCCGCTTCTACCATAGATTTTAGCGTTCTGCGGGCAAGCGGGATTTTGCCCGCCGCCTCGATAAATCCCATCGCGCCAAACTCTTTGCTCTCAACGATCGGCGTTCCAAACTCGCCATTAAAAATCCCTACCCGATCTACCTCGCCAATTCGCGCGAAAATCGGTCTAAGGTGGGTATTCGCCGACGGTTCTAAAGCGCTTATCAATAGTTTCATAGTTTCCTCTTTCAATATATCGAACGGATTAAATACGCGATTTTAGCCAATCGTTCAATAACTAAAAAACGCGTAGTTTCCCGCTTCGTTTTAATCAAATCCGCAGTTTTCTAAGTTTTGCAAAGTCTCCGAAAGAGGTTTTAGAGTTTGCGGATCGGGCGAGAAACTCGCTTGTATCTCTTTGATTCGCGAAGGCGTCGCGGGGTGCGAGCTTAGAAAAACGGGCGCATTGGGGAGCGCGGAGCTATTTTGCAATATATAAAGAAAAAACTCGTCCGCGCCGTTGGTATAGCCGTAATATTTTCTTAGCGCCGCGATCGCCTCTTTGTCCGCCGCGCTTTCTTGATCGCGCGAAAAACTCGTCCGCGCCGTCGCGACGCTAAACGAAAGTAGCGATCCTCCGTCTGAATTACCAATCAACGCGCTAAACAATACGGATAGCGCGATACCGCCGCCCATAGCCGCGATCGGATCGCGGTTTTTGATATGCGCGATCTCGTGCGCCAATACCATAGCAAGCGCGTTTTCAGAGCCGATATGTTTAAAAAGCCCGCGATTAACGACAATGTTGCCGCCCAAAGTGGCAAAGGCGTTAGGTTCCGCGTCGGCGCTTAGATGAACGTATAGGCGCATATCGTCGCTTAGCGCCATAGCCCGCGCCAATTCGTCCGCCAAATTTTGTAGCGCCTCTTCGGCTTTGATCAAGCAGGGTGGGGCGAGTTCGCCGCGAAAGAGCGGTTTTAGCGCGTTAGCGTTAAGCGCCTCTTCATAACGAAACGGAATCATAGGCGCGAAGTAACGCGCCGCAAAAAAGACGAACGACGCTAAAACGCCGATCGCCAAAAACGCTCCCAGCGATAACCGCAAAAAGTCGCGTAGAGGCGTTTTTTCGCTTACATTGACCTCGTGAGGAACGTCGGGATTCGAGTATTCGCTCACGCGTTAGTTTTTTGCTAAATCGGGCGATCGCCAAGCCGTGCCGTATACGAGAAACTCCGCGCAGGCAAGCCCTTCGTCGCCGTTTTGCTTCGCGGAGAGCGTGGTCGTTTCAAAACGCGCGTTAAAAATTACGTTTGCTCCAAGCCGCCGCGCCTCCTCTTTCATACGCAAAATCGATTCGCGGCGACCGCGATCGAGCATAGCTTCAAAGCTGGTTAGACGACCGCCGAAAATACTTTTTAACCCCGCGATAACCTGCCGAAAGTAGTCGCCGCCCATCACGACCGAACCGCAAACCAACGCGTATTTCTGCCCCGCGCAGCTAGTAGGCGGCGTTTTTTCGTTGAAAATCAGGATATGGCGCAACCGCTCTTCGCGCGATTTAATCGATTGGTAATGGCGACGTTGTCCGAGCGTGCCAAAGATAAAAGCGACGATTAGCATAACGGCGCCAACGCCGAGCGCTATTAGATTTTCCATACTATCGCGCCTCGATTACGACGGCGGTTCCGTAGGCGAGGATTTCCGCCGCGCCCGCCGCGATGTTTGCCGTGCTGAAACGAACGTTGATTACGGCGTTTGCTCCTACGGCTTTTGCCTGCGCGATCATACGATCGGTAGCTTCCTGACGGGATTCGACCAGTAGTTCCGTATAGCCCTTAAGCTCGCCGCCAAAAAAGTTTTTCAGCCCCGCCATCATATCGCGCCCCGCGTGTTTGGAGCGAACGGTGCTTCCCTGAACCAATCCCAAATGTTTGGTAATGGTATAACCGGGAAAACTCTCGATATTACTAAGCGAAATCGTCTTATCGCTACCTTGCATTTTTGCAACCTCCTTTAACTTTGGGATCGTATCCGATTTTGGTTAAACCCGCGCGATCGATACGTTTTAGGTAAAATCGCGCGATTTATACGGCGGGAGGAAACAATGCAAAACGCTTACGCATTGGTATTTAAAGCGCTTGCTTTCGCGGCGCAAAAACACAGGAATCAAAGGCGAAAAAGCGGCGAGCAAGAGCCGTTTATCAACCACCCGATCGCGCTTGCGAATTGTCTAGCAAACGAAGGCGCGATAGACGACGCGGATATTTTATGCGCCGCGATCCTGCACGATACGATCGAGGATACCGATACTACCGCCGAAGAGCTACGCGAGATTTTTGGCGATACTATTACCGAACTTGTTTTGGAGGTTTCCGACGATAAAGCGCTCGATTATGCGGAGCGAAAACGGCTTCAGATCGAGCATGCGCCGCAATCTTCGCATAAAGCAAAACAGATTAAACTCGCCGATAAGATCTGTAATATGCGCGACATAGTAGCTTCGCCGCCGCCCGCGTGGAACGCCGAGCGCCGCCGCGCCTATTGCGAATGGTCTAAGCAAGTTGTCGACGGAATACGCGACGCAAACGCGGCGCTGGCTGAAAAGTTTGACGAAATCTACGCCGAGCGTTTGCGCCCCGAATTAGGTTACTAAACGCGCTATATCCATTTATCAAGCGTTTCGATCGAGCGATACGCCGTTAGATCGCACATAATAGGCGTGATCGAGGCGTAGCCCTCTATGATCGCCTCGTAGTCGCCGTTTTCCGTAGGCGTAAAATCAAACGGATGCGCCCCAAGCCAAAAATACTCCTCTCCGCGCGGATTTACCCCCCTTAAAGCGTCGTTATGATAGACGCGGCGGCTCGCTCTCGTGATTTTCCAGCCTTTGTATTCGTTTGGGCGAATATGCGGGATATTGATATTCAGTAGTTGGCGCGGCGGGAGAGGAAAGCCTCTCGCAAAGACCCTTTCGACGACTTCGCGGGCTATTTTTGCGGCAAGCTCAAAATCGTAGCCGAAGCCGCCGTTTTCGTCTTTGTTTCTGTATTGGCTGATCGCGATCGCGGGAACGTTATGCAAAACCGCCTCCATCGCCGCCGCTACCGTCCCCGAATAGATCGTATCTTCGCCTAGATTCGCGCCGTGATTGATCCCGCTAACGATCAGATCGGGAGCGCGATGCGAAAATAGCGAGTTAAGCGCCAGATAGACGCAATCTGAAGGCGAACCGTCGTCGAGTTTGTAAAAATCGTCGCCGACGCTAATAAACTTTAGCGGGCGAGTTAGCGTCAAGCTGTGTCCGCACGAGGACTTTTCGGAGGCGGGCGCGACGATCGTCAAACGGGCGATCGGTCTTAAAGCGTCGATCAACGCCTTTAAGCCGTTCGCCTCGTAACCGTCGTCGTTGGTGATTAAAATCTCTTTCATCGCGCCATTTTATCGGCAAAGAGCTTCAACCCTTTGCTAATTACAAAAACGCTCAAAAATTATAAACGCGATAATAATTTAAACGTTATATCGCTTTTGCGAAGCTCGCAAATCCTAACCAAGAAAGATTTGCAAGCGCGCGGGGCGGGCGCCCCTTTACGCGAGATTTAGAGGTCGGTTTTGGCGACGACGGAAACTTTTTTGCGCCTTGCGTCTTTATGCGAAAAAGCGACGTTACCGTCGATCAGCGCGAAAATGGTGTGATCTTTGCCAATGCCCACGTTATCGCCCGCGTGGATTTTCGTGCCGCGCTGACGGATAATAATGTTGCCCGCGCGGACAAACTCGCCGCCGAATTT
>JAISRI010000152.1 GCA_031273735.1 Helicobacteraceae bacterium | reverse complement strand
AGGTTGGAATCCTATTGGCGATGACTCTAACCCCTTCGCGGGTATTTTCAATGGCAACGGATATGCAGTCCGAAACCTATGGATCGATAGATCAACCAACTTCGTTGGTCTTTTCGGATTTATCGGCGACGCTCAAATCAAAAATCTTGGCGTAGAGATCGATAGTAGCAAAGGCGGAGTTAAAGGAGGTCAGTATGTTGGCGCTATTGCTGGGCGTATTGACGGCGGCTCCATAACCAATAGCTACTCTACGGGAGAGGTTAGTGGGATATACTATGTCGGCGCTATCGCGGGGTATGTTAATACCAACTCCTCAATAACCAACAGCTATTCGACGGGAAACATTGGCGGAAACACCTATGTCGGCGCTATTGCGGGGTATGTTGATAACTCCTTCATAACCGATAGCTACTCTGCGGGAGACGTTAGCGGAGAAATCTCTGTCGGCGGCATTGCGGGCGCTGTTTATTACGACTCCTCCATAACCAATAGCTATTCAACGGGAAACGTTAGCGGAGACACCTATGTCGGCGGTATCGCGGGGGATATTTTTACTTCTACGATCGAAAACAACGCCGCAATCAATCAAGAGGTTAACGGATCGTCAGACGTAAATCGCATAGTCGGGTATATAAGCGGCGGTAGCGTTCAAAACAATTTCGCGATAGATACTATGACCACAAATTTCGGCGGCGGTTTTTCAGACGCAGGCGCTCCCGCTAATAACGGAACGCCTAGATCGATCGACGATTTCAAATCGCAATCGACTTATGAGAGCGATTTAGGTTGGCGATTTGGAAACAACGACGCAAATCCTTGGCAAATCGATCCAAATAAAAACGGCGGCTACCCTTACCTCTATTGGCAGAAATAGTCAATTATCAAAAGCGCTAAAACGCTTAATCGCGGTTACTTCTATTTTATCGATAGGAGTAACCCAGCAATTCTCGTCGTTTCCGCGTCCGATCTCGTCATTCCCGTGACTTTAGCGTAGCGCGTCCGATCTCGTCATTCCCGCGTAGCGCCCGCCGAGAAGCGGAGCGGAACGGCGTAAGGCGCGGAGGAAGGCGGGAATCCAAAATAGCGCGAAAACGCGCCGCTAAAACTTACGCATTTTAGCAAATCCAACAAATGCGGTCATTCCCGCAAAACGCCCGCTTTGTAGCAGAGCGATAGGCGCTCCCCAACCGTCCTTCCTCTGCGCCTTACGCCGTTGCGCTACGCTTCTCGGCGAGCGCCATTCGTAGGTTTTTAATTTGGATTCCCGCCTACGCGGGAATGACTGAACGCGGCGGTTTTGCTGATAAATACGTAAGGTTTTTGAATGCGTTAGGTTTTTAATTTGGATTCCCGCCTTTCTCCGCGATGAGGCGCGAAACAGCGCCGAACCCGCTCCAATGCTCGTGAAAGTAGCGAGACGCTAAGGAACGGAGGAGCGCAAGGCGCAGAGGACTGACGGTTTGAGACAGCCTATCGCTCCGTCGCGGGAATGACTATATTTGTAGGTTTGCCGTATTGAATGGTAGTTTTCTGGATACGGCGGGTTTATGGTTTGGATTCCCGCCTTCCTTAGCGCTACGCTAAAGTTGCGAAAATGACGGAGCGCGGCGGTTTTGCGAAATAGGCGCGCTGGTTTTTGAAACGCGCCGATCCGCAAAACTATTTTCTATCTTCGCTTTTTCTACTGCTCGACTGGTAGAGTTTGACGAGTTGCGCTATTTTGCTATCGGCGCGGGAGGCGCGTCCAATAGCTATTAAAATTAGGAAAAAGATCAAAAGAACAAATCCGACCAAGCCTAAAATAAAGTATTCGATATGCGCTTTGGTAACGTTTATGTATTCGTCAAAAGGCAATCCCGCGCTTGAATCGACGCGCGATTTTAACTCTTTAACGTCGCCTTCAAGCGAAAAAACCCGATCGGCGATCGTCTTAACGCGAGCGCTTAGCTCTTCGCCCCCGCCGTTTCTCGCGTCGTTGTTAGCGGGCGTAAACGGGGTAATCTCGGATCTCTCTTCGATCTTTTTTTGCATATTCTCGATCGTCGTTTCTAGCTTGTCGAGGCGATCGGTAAGCTCCGCGCTAGGTCTTTCTATGATTGTTTGGACGCTTTGAGTTTTGGCGTTTTGGACGGGTTTCGCGCTCGTTATTTTCTTTTGCGCGGCTACGATCGCGGCGTTTTGTTTGACCAACTTCGCCGTTTCTTCTTCGAGTTTTTTTAGCCTCGCAGATTCTTCTAGCGATACCCGTTCTCTTCTAAGCGCGATCAGCTCGCCTTTTAGCTCCGCAATCTCTCTTTCAAGCCTTTCAAGTCGCTCCTGCGCATACGTATCGCCCGCGTAATCAAAAATATAGTTATCTTTCGCAAAACCTAAAACGACAACCGCCGCCAGCGCAATCAATGCCTTCAAACGCAGCTCCTTTAGCAAATCTGCGGCAATAAAGCAAGCGGCGTTCCGTTGATATAATAGCGCGATGAAAAAGATCGCTCTAGCCGTTATGCGCCTGCAACCGCTTCACAACGGGCATAAACTCCTAATCGACGCGATGTTGCGCGAAACGGGCGCGGCGCTTATCGGGATCGGATCGATCGACAAAAACGACGAGCGCAATCCTTTTAGCTTCGACGAGCGCAAAGCGATGTTGCGGGCGATTTACGGCGACAATACGCGATTAAAGGTTTTCGGATTGCGCGATATTGGAGCGCAAACCAAGCGCGAATGGGCGGATTTCGTCTTAAGCGAGATAGCGCGGCAAGGTCTGATCGCGCCTACTTGTTATTACGCGGGATCGGCGGAAGACAGCGAATGGTTCAAGGGCGTTTTGCCGCTAAGAATCGTCGATCGGCTAAAAGAGGGCGGCGGAATAAACGCGGCGGATATTCGCAAAGCGGGGTCGTTCGACGACGCGCCGATCCCGCGAGAGATACAATATTTTTTAAGGAATAAGCGTTGAGATTTGGCGGATTTTTACGCAATTTATTTAGGGACGACAAGCGAATCGACTTTTTAGCGGTCGTTTTCTCGGCGCTTTTGATCGCGATTGAACGTAAGATCGAAGACATAAGCGATCGAATCGGTAAAGCGAGCGAAAAACTTTTTGCGAGAGAGGGCGATCGGACGTTTTTTATCGAGCGGACTCGCTACTATCTAGCGGCGCGGGAAAGAAACGAGATTTCGCTAAATCAACTAGCGCGAAAAATAGCGAGACTTGGCGAGCAACGTCCAGATTGGGTTTTGAGTATGAACGCCGAGGCGATCGAGATCGCCAAAGCCGAAAACGACGGCTTGCAAGATCGCGTTTTGGAGCTGATCGAAAGCCTTAAAGGCGAAAGCGCGAAAGCCGAAGGCGAAGATACCGCGATCGTCGATTAAAATCCGCCATTTGCGCGATTTTTGCAAACGTAGGTTGCCCCGCGATAAGCGAGATTGCGGAGCTTTTACGCAAGATTTATAACGCTCGCTTTGTAAAGCGCGTCGTTTTGCCAAAAATAGATCGCCTCTTTTTGAGCGCGATAGCAATAAAGCGGTTTTTCGTCGTTTTTGTCGTAGAACTCTATGGTTTTTATCGAATAGATTTTGCCTTTATCGCCGTCAAAGGCGCAAAGAAAATGGAGCGCCTTTCTTGCGCCGTCGCTTGCGTATATCAAAACCTTGTCTTTATGTATCGCGAACGCGCGCCAATATCTTATCTTTTCGGGCGGCGTAAAGATTTTTTCTATCTTTTTATTCTTGATTTTTATAAGCCTGAAAGCGTTATAAACGTATATCCATATCGTATCTTTTGAAACGACGTTAAGCGCGTAGCAGTCGTCTATGATTACGCCCGCTTCATTATAGTTATATGAGTAGATTGCATCGCCTTTTATATTAAAACAATTCAGCCCGTTTTGCCCAAAAGGATCGCCGCTGTAAACGCCTTCGTCAAAATATGAAACCCACAACTCGCTATTTGCATTTGTTTGCGCGTCTTCTATGCCGTCGCCAATAAAAAACTCGTCGATCTTAGCGCCGAAGCCATCGACGATCTCGCAATTTTTTTCATAGCGGTTTTCGCCTAAATGTCGGCTTCTTGCGCGTATAAAACAGTATCGATCGTTTGCGATTTGCATAGCGAAATGGTATTCGTTTTTCGAGATACGATCGATCGCGTTTGTATCTTTGCCCAAGATAATCAATTTGTAATTTTTGGGCAGATTATCTTTGCGATTTTTAGCAAAAAGCAAATTAACCTTGCCCCTAAAATCCAAAGAGCAATTTATAAACGTAAAACTTTTTAACTCCTCGTCGCTTTCAAAAACTCTTTGCGCGGCGATTCTTTCGACCATTTTATCGCGGCTAAAAATCCTCTTTAGCTTCTTTTGCGCGGATATATTCGATTAGCGTTTGATCGCCCACCATAACCTCTTCTATAACGCCTTTTCCGTCAAGAGCGCGGATAATAACTCTAGCGTTATTATTACCCGTCAAAAGCCCCGCGTCTCGATCGACCGCTTGCGCTATATCCTCTTGCAAATAGAAGCGATCAAACCTGTAAGTTAGCCGCGCAACGCCTCTTCGCGGCTCGTAAGTTCCCCGCACCTCTAAATAGACGAGATCGGTATTCGGTCTGTCGATAAAAACGTCGTCGATCACGCTTAAATTTCGATCGTTTAATTCCGCTTTGTAGGTTACGAAAAAGGAGCGGGCGCAACTCTCTTTGCATAGCCTCTTATCGGTGGAAAATTCGGGGCTTTCAACGCGCAGATTTGCGTAACGTCCGCGAAAAGCGTCGTAAGGATCGTATGTTTGCATTGAAAGAATTACCCGCCTGCCGTCCGAAAGCCTTCTTTCATATCTTACGATCTGAAAAGCGCAAGCGAATAGCTGAAAAAATACGACCGCGCCAAGCGCCGCTAAAAGGATTTTTGTTCGGTATTTTCGTAGTAGTTCAAGCGCGTTCATTTTGCGTCCTTATGTAGCGGCTTAGTAAAACGTTAGCTCCTATAAACATAACTCCGACTACGATAGAAGCTATTCCTTTTTCCAAGAAAGTTAAATGGGAATCGAAAAACCTAATTAACAGCAAGATCGCGAGCCATACGATCCCCTGATTGGCAAGCGCGGTATTAAGCCGCGTCGTTCCGCCAATAATAAACGACGCGCCTCCCGCTACGCACGCGATCGTAAAAAGCCATTTAACGCCCTCGCCAAGCTCGAAGGCTTGAGCGATATAAAAGATAAACGGCGCAAGCGGAATAATCAGCTCGTAGTAGCGATCGCGAAGTTTGTAAAAGACAAATCCAAAAAGCGCAAAGTAGGGCAAGGATAGGAAAATAAATACCGCGGGCATATTTTCAATTTCGCGGTAATAATAACCAGATTTGTTGAAAGCAAAAGCGCCGATTAGCAACATAACCGCGATCGCGAATTTTGCAACCTCTTCGACGGGGCGTTGGAAAAACTTCGCTTTACCCGGATATATTAAAACGTTTGCGAGCCAGAAAGAGGCGAAGCATAGAGATAAAATAGCCATCTCTTGCAGATCGCTTAAGGAATAGTAACTATCTACTTCCGCGCCTACGATAGTTACTACGCCGCACATAAATAAAAGATTAAAGGCGTGCGTAACGCCGGAGTTGCGATCGTAGATCAGGCGATATAAATACCAAGGAAACCACGCGAAAAAATATATCCAAGCGACCGTTTGCGAGCGATTGCCCTCATCTATAGTTCCTACAAGTAGCGCCGCGATCGCAATAAATATAATCGCGCTTGAACCTTTGGAATTAAATATATAAATTATCGGCAAAGTCAGCAAAATAACGACCTGCGTAAAATCGATCAGATCGCCGCCAATATGATAGGCTTGCGCTATGATCGCGAGCGCGGCGGTAAAAGCGACGATCAAAAAAACGCCCGCGCCTTCGGCGTAGGCGGCGCTTTGCGAACGTTTGAGCTTCGCGTAAAAGGCGAATCCTTGCGCCGCAAGCAGAACGACAAAAGCTAACGCCGCCTTGTTTCCCCGCGTCAGAACTTCCCAGTTATAGGCGAAGATCGCGATGATCCCAAACCCTATCAAAGCCGCGCCGAACGCCGCGAAGATCGCCGTCGCCGTCGCCCAATTAGCGCGAGACGCGGCATTTTGGTAACGCGCAAGGATTTTCGTCGCGTTTTCCTCGCTAAGAAGCGCCTCTTTTACCCACTCTCCAAGCTCGTTTTCAAGCCAACCGATCGGCGTTTTCACACTTTTCCCTTAAATAAAAGTCTTCAATCATAGTAGCAAAGCGCTTAAAAAGCGTCAAAACTTTGCGCCGATCGGTTTTTTGGTTTGGATTTTCGCTCCTTCGCGCTTGGCGCTCATAACGAAGCGGACGCTTCGTAACGTTTGCGTAGCGATACTTTTCAAACAAACAAGCGCTAAATACCGCTTTTTCCTATTTTTCCCACAACCAAAATCAATTTTAATTTAACTTTAGCTACGAT
>JAISRI010000128.1 GCA_031273735.1 Helicobacteraceae bacterium | reverse complement strand
CGTTCAACGAAGGTTTAACTAATCTCCAGTCTTTGTTTGAAATGCGACGCGTATAAACCCGCTCTACGATTACGATCGCGCTTAAAATCCCGTCTTTCGATCGCTTCGCTTTCAAAGTAGAAGAGATAATCTTATCGTTTAGACGCTTAAAAATTAAGCGCCAAAAGTAGCAAAAAAGGCATAGGATCGCGCGTTATGGCGACCGAAGAAGAGATCTTATCTTTACAAATATGCAACTGCGGCGAAAAATCGGTGCGCGAGGCGATCGAGATTTTCAAAAACAACGATCTGCCCTACAAAAAGGCGAAAAAACTTGTTACAGGCTGCGATCGTAGCTGTTGCCGTAGAACGCTGACCCGCCTTTATGATATGGTAGAGTTCGGCAGGATCGATCTTGAGGAGATCGCAAGGCTTATCTATATGTTCAACAATCCCTTTGAAAATATGATTGATCAGCTTGGAAGTAAGCAGTAGCGAATGGATTTGACTATTTTTTAAGCGCCTAAAGCGAGGAAAGTTATTCTATCATTAGCCTATATTTTAACATAGGGAGACGATATGACGACTCGCGTCGAAGTGATCAACGATTTTTTGGCAATCAACGTCAAACCGGGGGAAACCCTACAAGAGGTAATCGAGAAGATGGGTAGCGGGCTACCCTTTGGTTGCAGGGATGGGCAATGCGGCACATGTATCGTCGAGGTACTTGGCGGTATGGATTTTCTATCGCCCAAGACGGAAAAGGAAAAGGTCGTTTTGGCAAACTTTCCCGACGCAAGTCCCAACGCGAGGCTTACCTGTCAAATGAAAATCCAAAAACACGACGGGCTTGTGCGCCTGAAGTATTAAAAAGACGTATGATCGACGTTTTGATTATCGGGACGGGGCTGGCTGGTTTAAGCGCGGCTTTGGAGGCAAAAAAAGGTAATCTAAACGTCGCTTTGATAACAAAGAGCTTCCCGTTTCGCTCCAATAGCTCGCTTGCGAGCGGCGGAATTAACGCGGCGCTTGGATACGCCGAACCGGACGCGCCATATTTGCACGCGATCGACACGATTAACGCCGCCGCCGGGCTTGGCGATAAAGAGGCTATCAAGATTCTCTGCGAAGCCGCGCCGCCATGCGCGTTGGAATTGGACGCAAATGGAGCGCAGTTCGATCGCGCCGAAAACGACGCCATCGCGCAAAGAAGTTTTGGCGGTAGCGGCAGAAAACGCGCCTGCTACGTTCAAGATCGCGTAGGATCGTCGTTGGTTCAAGCGCTTTTGAAAGCCTGCAATAGCGCGGGCGTAACAATCCTGCACGGGCATTTTTTGCTTGATTTGATAGTAAAAAACAATCGCATAGCGGGCGTTTGCGCGCTCAAACTCGCAAATGGCGAAGTTTTGGCGATCGAGGCAAAAAGCGCAATTCTTGCCGGCGGCGGTTTTGCGGGAATCTACTGCGGACGCGCCACAAATCCCGCCTCCACAAACGGCGATTCGATCGCTGCGGCGTTTCGATCCGGTCTGCGGCTAGTCAATATGGAGTTTGTCCAGTTTCACCCGACCGGACTATTGGGATCGGGCGAGCTTGTTAGCGAAGCGGCGCGGGGCGAAGGCGGTTTTTTGACCTACGAAAATGGCGAAAGATTTACCAACGAAATGCAAACGCGGGATAAACTCGCGCGGACGATCGAGCGCGAAATACGAAACGGACGCAAAGTTTTTATCGACGTTAGACATTTAGGCAAAGAGTTTTTACAAAGTCGATTGCCCAATTTTTGCAAAGCCGCCGCCGCGAAACTAGGTCTTGATCCCTCTTGCGAGCTTGTTCCAATCGCTCCGGCGGCGCATTATACGATGGGCGGAATCGAGGTTGATAGCCGCGCGCGAACCGCGATAGCGGGGCTGTTTGCTTGCGGCGAATGCGCTTATAGCGGCGTTCACGGCGCGAATCGTTTGGGCGGGAATAGCCTTTTAGAGGCGGCGGTTTTTGGTAAAATCGCGGGCAAAAACGCGGCGCGGTTCGCAAAAACCGCCAAATCTTTGAAAATTGGCGCGGTTTGCGATGAAAAAGTAGCGATCGAGCGCAAAAAGATAGAGCGGATTCTAGAGGGCGAAAGCCTTTATAACATCAACGCTCTGCGAAAAAGTTTGGGCAAAAAACTAACGGCAAAATTGGGGATTTTTCGCGACGCTTCGGGGATTTTGGACGCGATCGAATACGTTGAATATCTACAAACCTTGATCGGAGGTTTAGCGTGCGTCGATAAAGGTCGAAATAACAACGTAGAATTAACGATGATTTTGGAGTTCTTAAACGCTTTAGAGGTCGCCGAAGTATCCGCGCTTGCCGCGCTAGAACGCAAAGAGTCTCGCGGATCGCACTTTAGAGAGGATTACCCTTTAAGCTCCGATCGTTTTTTGAAAAACAGCTATGCAACGCGCAAAGCGGGCGGCTTTTTCGCGATCGAGTTTTTGCGCCCGAATAGCTTCGCGTGGCGCCTCGACAAACTTCGCCGCGCTTTTAGCGTTTAAGCGACAAGTAATTAGGTCGCTACAAAAACGAAAAACGCCAACCGCCAGCGTTATGAACAACGTTAGCGGCGATAATTGCGCGGGAAAAAGCGTTTGATCTGCGGCGCTTGGCGCTTGATAGTCGCGATTAAACTTTAGTAAAACGCGCGAATAAGGCGTATAAAACTATAATCGCGCCGCTTATAAGCGCCAAACAAGACGCGGGCTTTTAATACGGCTTGGAGCGGCGGCTTAAAATCAAGGAGCAAATCAATGAAAACGCACATTTTAGGTTTTCCTCCCATCGGAAAACAACGAGAGTTAAAGCAGGCTCTTGAATCGTATTGGAAAGGCGATCTTTCCGAAAAATCCCTCTTGGAAATCTGCGAGCGCTTAAAACTACGCCACTGGAAGATACAAAAAGAGGCGGGACTCGATTACGTCGTTACGGGCGACTTTTCTCTGTATGATCGTATGCTGGACGTTACTTTTGCTATCGGCGCGATCCCTCCTCGTTTCAAACGCGACGAATCGCGCTTAAAGCTATACTTCAGCCTTGCGCGCGGCGACGTAGAGCGCAATATCTCCGCTATGGATATGACAAAGTGGTTTAACACAAACTATCACTACATCGTTCCAGAGATCGGCGCTGAGGAGTGGGTCGCCAACGAACATCCGATCGTAGAGGATACGCTTCTAGCAAAAAAGAACGGATTTAATCCAAAACCGGCGCTTATAGGTCCATTTACTTGGCTTGCTC
Source organism: Helicobacteraceae bacterium (assembly GCA_031273735.1). GTDB lineage: Bacteria > Campylobacterota > Campylobacteria > Campylobacterales > SZUA-545 > JAIRNH01. Next base: position 3,841 of record JAISRI010000128.1, on the reverse strand, counting down.
TATCCAAAGCGCAAAACGGCGCGGATAAATACGGGCGACTCGATCAGGTCGTTTCAACCTACGCGAAGCTACTTGAAACGCTTAGCGATCATTGCGATTATATTCAGATAGAGGAGCCTATTTTATGCGCGGAGCCTACGCCAAAAGAGGTAAGCGATCGATTTACCGAAATCTACGCGAAGCTAAACGCGGCTTGCGGCGGAGCAAGGCTGATATTAACGACCTATTTTGGAACGCTTGGGCAAAACGTTCCCCTTGCGCTTAACGCCGACTGCCGAGTTTTGCATATCGATCTAGTTAGCGCTAAAGAACAGCTTGAAAATATCTTGCCGTCGTTTCCAAAAGAGAAATCGCTTTCGCTTGGTTTGATCAACGGGCGCAATATATGGAAAAACGACTACTCCAAAGCCGCGAAGCTAATCGAACAAGCCGTTCGCGTTTTGGGCGGCGATCGCATTTTGCTATCCTCAAGTTGCTCTTTGGCGCACTGCCCGACCGATCTGGCGGAAGAGACCGCGTTGCCTGAACATATCAAAAACCGTATGGCTTTTGCCGTACAAAAGTGCGCCGAGATCTCCGCTCTGCGCGATATTATCGAGCGCGGCGATACGGCGGCGCTGGAGAAAAATTCGGCAGAGCTACGGGAAGCGGCTAAACTTCCCGATATTTTTGTTTCGTCCGTTAGAGATCGCGTTAAGGCGATCGAAGCGTCTATGCTTTCGCGCAAATCGGCGTATCCCGCGCGCCGCGCCGCGCAAAAATGGCTAAATCTGCCGCCGCTACCGACGACCACGATCGGTTCGTTTCCGCAAACCGCCGCTATTCGCAAAACGCGCCTATCCTACAAACGCGGCGAAATAACGCATGACGAGTATATCGCCGCTATCAGAAGCGAGATCAAAGCGTGCGTCGAAAAACAGGAGAAGCTGGGGTTGGACGTATTGGTGCATGGCGAATGCGAGCGTAACGATATGACGGAATACTTCGGCGCTCAACTAGGCGGATTTTGCTTCACCCAGAACGGTTGGGTGCAAAGCTATGGCAGTCGTTGCGTGAAACCGCCCGTAATTTACGGCGACGTTTATCGTAAAGCCCCTATGACGATCGATTGGATAAGTTACGCGCAGTCGCTGACTTCAAAGCCGATCAAGGGAATGCTGACGGGGCCTGTAACAATGCTTTGCTGGAGTTTCGCGCGCGACGATCTCGATCCAAGCGAAACGTGCAAACAGATAGCGCTTGCTATTCGCGACGAGGTTACGGATTTAGAAAAGACTGGTATTCGCGTCATTCAGATCGACGAAGCGGCTCTGCGCGAGGGAATGCCTTTAAGCGCCGAGCAGGCTCAGAAATATCTGCAATGGGCGACAGATTCGTTTCGCTTAGCCGCTTCGGGCGTAGAGGATAAAACGCAGATTCATACCCATATGTGCTATAGCGAGTTTAACTCTATTTTCGCGTGGATCGCCAAAATGGACGCGGACGTTATCAGTATTGAATCCAGCCGAAGCGGTATGGAGCTTTTAAATGCCTTTGCCGATTTTCGCTATCAGAACGAAATTGGTCCGGGCGTTTATGATATTCACAGCCCGCGCGTGCCTACGCAAGAGGAGATGGCGGAGCTGTTGCGCAAGGCGCTAAAGCATATTCCAAAAGAACAGCTATGGGTAAACCCCGATTGCGGCTTAAAAACGCGCCAGTGGGAAGAGGCTTACCCGTCGTTAGAAAATATGGTCGCCGCCGCGAAACAGATACGCGCCGAACTTAGTCAAAAATAGTTTTGCGCTTTAGAGATTATAAACTCGCGGGTTGTTAGATTCCCGCGAGTCGCCTTATATTCTTAAAAACCCAGCCTTGAATAAAGAAAAGCCTGCATATCAATCTCGCGCTTTCTCGTCGTTGTGCGAAGCGGCGGCGCGGAGCGGTAGCTTCCGTAGGAAACGTAACTGCGGAGGAAGGCGGGAATCCAAATGCGCGAAAGCGCTGATTCCCGATCGTTTGTAGGTCTTGAAATACTCACGGCTACGCCGTATTTGGATTCCCGCCTTCCTTCGCGAAGCGCCCGCTCCGCAGTGGAACGGAGGAGCGCAAGGCGCGGAAGGCTGACGGCTGGAGACAGCCTATCGCTCTGTCGCGGGAATGATGTGGGACGAAGGTTTAAGGCGCAATCGAAGGTTTCTTTAATGCGTTGGGCTTTTGGTTTGGATTCCCGCCTACGCGGGAATGACGAGAAAGAGCGGATAGGAGCGCCTATCCGCGTTACAATTATTTACTCCTGCCAATAGAGGTAGGGGTAGCCGTTGTTTTTGCCCGCGTCTATTTTCCAAGGGTTTGCGTCGTTGTTTCCAAACCGCCAACCTAAACCGCTGTTTCCATTGCCGTTAATAGCGCTTGAATAAGTCGCTTGCGATTTAAGATCGCTATCGGATTTGCTTGTTCCGTGATAAGCGAGATCGCTTGCGTTTGAAAAAGTACCGCCGCCATTTGTTGTCATAGCATCTAGCGCGAAATTATTTTGAACGTCGCCGCCGCTTATATTTCCGACTATGCGATTTACGTTTGCCGATCCGTTAATCTCTTGATTGATCGCGGCGTTGTTTTTGATCGTAGATCTAGAACCAGTAACATACCCCGCAATACCGCCAACGTCGCTTGTTCCGCTAACGCTTCCCGTAGAGTAGCTATTAGTTATGGATATGGAGGCGTAGGTGTTGCTGTGATAAACATACCCCGCAATACCGCCAACGCCGCTTGCTCCGCTAACGTTTCCAGTAGAGTAGTTATTGGTTATGGATATAGAGGAGGAGTAGGAGGAGGAGATATAAACATACCCCGCAATACCGCCGACATAATTGCCTGTTCCGCTAATGCTTCCCGTAGAGTAGCTATTGGTTATGGATATAGAGGAGGAGTAGGAGGAGTTATAAACATACCCCGCAATACCGCCGACGCCGCTTGCTCCGCTAACGTCTCCCGTCGAGTAGCTATTGGTTATAGATATGGAGTTGGAGGAGGAGAAGGAGTAGTTGTTATAAACATACCCCGCAATAGCGCCGATATAACTGTTTGCGCTAACGTCTCCCGTAGAGTAGCTATCGGTTATGGAGGAGCCATAAACATACCCCGCAATACCGCCGACATAGTTTTTTCCTTTAACTCCGCCTTTGCTATTATCGATCTCTACGCCAAGATTTCTGATTCGAGCGCCGACGTTGGCAGATCCAAAAAGACCAACGTAATTGGTTGATGGTCTATTGATCCATAAGTTTCGGACTGCATATCCGTTTCCATTGAAAATCCCTGTGAAGCTGTGAGAGTAATTGTAACCAATAGGATTCCAACCATCTCCGCCGTCCTCTCCTAACGTAGCGCTTGTCAGCTCTATATCGTTAAACATAATATAGTTATGCGTTAGGTTATTACGCGCATTATCTAAATCTGCCTCGGTAAAGATTTCGTGGACTCTTGGGGCATTATAAAACCTAATGTCGCCCGTTAGGGTGTGCTCTGTTGTCCAATCGCTCGCTTCAGCCACATACCATACTGCAATGCCGCCAAAAAGTTCGGTAGGGTTTATTGTGCCTTCTGCGTGTATTGTCTTTATAAAATCCAACTGATGGTCATAGAAGCTAACGTTATGATAGCCTTCAGGTAAAAGAGCGCTTATCTCGATCTTTGCGGTATCGCTTGTAGCGTTCGCCTCTTTGTTTCCGCTTACGCTATTGTTTGTATTGGTAACTACGACGTAATAGTAAAGCGTTCCTTCAGTTGCGGTAGAAGGCGAATAGCTTGCGTTTATAGCGTTTGCTATTGGCGATCCTACGCTTCCGTTTGTTTCGGA
>JAISRI010000096.1 GCA_031273735.1 Helicobacteraceae bacterium | reverse complement strand
TTCGCCGTCGATCGCCTCGCATATATAAAACCCCTCTCTTTTTAATAGCGCGCCGACAAGCTCGCGGATATGATCGTCGTCGTCTACAATTAAAATCTTGCTCATAAGCAAACCCCGTTGTAAAGCTTTCATTTTACAACGCGAATGTAAACGGAATGTAAATTAGACCGCCAAAATGCGGTTCTAATCGCAAATTAGTCCCTCTTTTGTTAATAGCTCCAACGCTTCGCAATCGCCCAATTCGCGCGCTTTTTTCGCGTCTTGCGGCGCGATCTTATAATCTTTTAGCGCCATATATGTCTTTGCGCGATCGATATAAGCGCCCGCGTCGTTTGGATCGAGCGCTATCGCTTGGGCTAGATCGTCGAGCGCTTTTTTATACTCTTCTTGTTCTATGTATACGTTAGCGCGATTGATATAAGCGTCCGCTTCATTTGGACTAATTTCGATCGAGCGCGTATAGTCGGCGATCGCTTTATCGTATTCGCCTAAATCACGATAGGAATTAGCGCGGCTATAATAAGCGTCCGCGTCGTTTGGATCGATCTCAACGGCTCTTGTCCAATCGGCGATCGCTTTATCTATTTCGCCTAAATTATTATACATATCGGCGCGATTAAAGTAAGCCCTTTCATAGTTTGGATCGACCTCGATCGCTTTACTGAAATCTTCGATCGCTCTAGCGTAATCGCCTAAACTAGCGTAAGCAAATCCTCGATTAGTATACGAGGGTTCGTAGTTTGGATCAATTTCGATCGTTTTACTGAAATCTTCGATCGCTTTTTTGTATTCGCCTATCTTCATATAAGACCACGCTCGACTATAATAAACGTTTGAAAAGTTTGGATCGGTTTCAATAGTTTTATTGTAGTCTTCAATCGCGTTTTTATGTTCGTCTAGTTCGGCATAAGCGAGCGCTCTGAAGAAATAGGCTTTCGCCTCTTTAGGATCGATGGCAATCGCTTTATTAAAATCTTCGATCGCTCTATTAAAATCGTCCGATAGATAGCGCGCAAAAGCGCGGTTAAAATAAACGTCCGCATCGTTTGGATTGTCGTTTAATACTCGGTTAAAATCCTCGATCGCCTTTTCTTGTTCTCCTAATTTGCCGTATGTAGTTCCGCGATTATTATAACAAATATCGTTTGGATCGAGTTCGATCGTTTGATTAAAATCGGCGATCGCCTTTTCATATTCCTCTAATTTAACGTAAGCCTCAGCGCGGTAATAATACGCCTTTGCGCTTTTTGGATCGCCCTTTATAGCGGTTGTGAAAAAATCAAGCGCCGTTTTATAATCTCCGTTTTCAAAAACGCTGAAACCTTGTTCAAAACTATTTGTAGTTTTTTCTTTTGTTTGTCGGTTTAACGCCATAAAATCTCGCCTTTGGCGTTTTTTAAGAAAAGGATAAAGCGTCTGCGCCAAAGCGCTTTGCGCGCGCAAAAACCTATTCGTAGCGTTTTAATCGACATTTTTATCCTTAAAGTTTCGCGCTATCCAACGGCGGTTTTATGGTAATAAACGCGATCTCGTTTGGCGCAAACATTCGCAAAGGAGGACCCCAATATCCCACGCCGCGACTAACATATACTTTAGCGCGATCGTCGTGTTGGTAAAGCCCCGCTAAATATGGTTGCGCAAAACGCACCAAAAGATTAAATGGGAATATCTGTCCGCCGTGCGTGTGTCCGTTTAACATCAGATCAAAACTTTGCGGTTCAAAATCGTAAATAGAGATCGGCTGGTGGGCGAGAACGACGACAAAATTATCGGCTTTTACGTCTCTTAGCGTCTTTTTCGCGTTGGGGAGCAAAACGCCCAGCCGCTTGCCCGAATAGTCCAATATGCCCGCTATATCGATCTCGCCAAAATCGCCGCCTACGCGAACGGATTCGTTTCGCAAAACTTTAATTCCAAGCGAATCAAGATAATCCATAGCTTCGATCGCGTTTGAGTAATTTTCGTGATTACCGCTTGCAAAGTAGATTCCGTATTTGCTTTTTGTCTTTGCGATCTCTTGCAAAGCTAATTTGATCTTATTAAGCCGCGCATCGACTAGATCGCCCGTGATAACGATTATATCGGGCTTTAGCGCTTCGACTTGCTCTTTAATTCTGGCGGCAAACGGTTGGTTTAATAGCGCGCCGTTGCCAAGATGCAGATCGGTTAAATGCGCGATTGTAAGCGGCGCTTTAACGCGGTCTGTTTCGATCGCAACTTCTTTGATATTAGGCGCAGTTGTGGCGGAAAAAAAGCCGTATGCAAGATAAGCAAACGATACGACGAGCGCGCCGATTCGCATTTTGTTATCGAAACGATCGCTCTTATAAACGCGACGCGCAACGCGAATCGCCCAATCGCTAAGAAGCGCGGCTATAAACAGCGTAAAAACCGCGCCGATCATCAGCGCGAAAACGTCTTCAAAGTAGCCCGGCAACAACTCGGCGCGGCGCAGATGTAGATAGCTAATCGCCATAGCGGCGCATAAAATTACTATGGCGTAAGCGGCGATCTTTACGATTTTTCGCGCCGCGATCGGGCGAATCATACAAAAACATATGCCAAACGCCATAGCCGAATAGACGATAGTCATAACGATCGAATACTTAGACATTAAAAACCTTGTTTAGAAAATCTTGTTTTTGACGATAATTAGCGTTAAATAATAAAAGGATACCACAAATGCGTTTTTATAGAAGCGTCGCCCTCGCGTTGTCGTTCGCGACCGTAGCTTTTGCCGCCGAAACGACCGAACCCGTCGATAACGATACGATCGCAGACAAGTCCGAACCCGTCAAACCCGTAGATGGCGAATCGCAAGCGAGCGCCGAATACCTGATTCCCAACTCGCCGATCCTAAAACCGACCAACATTATCACGATCCGCGCTATCGGGTTAGGCGTATCCAAAGCGGGCGCGATCAATCGGGCGCAAGAGATGGCGTTGGCAAAACGCGCCGCGATTTTAGACGGCTATCGCCAACTTGGCGAAAAGCTACACGGCATAAAAATTAGCGGCAGGGATTCCGTTAAAGACTCGGTGTTATTGCGATCGGAGATTCGCGCCGAAGTTCGTAGCATTGTGCGCGGCGCGGAGGTTATAGAAACGATTTGGGATAACGACCTCTGTCAAGTCGAAATGGAAGTAAAGATCGACGGCAGACGCTGGTATAAAGTCTTGGCTGGATTGTAATATTAAACGCGGCGGTTTCTTGGTCAAAGAAAATCGCCGCGCGTAATCCTACGCAAACGCTTACTTAACTCAACCTAACGCCCATAAGCGCGGTAAGATTGCAAAAAAAATTACGATGAAAAAATATACGCGAATCTATGCGGCTTGCGTAATCGCCTCTATATTTATATTAGCCGCTATTTTTACAACGTGGATAATTATCCCGTTATTTTTGGCGAGTATAGCGATCCCCGCTAAAGTATTCGCGGACGATCGTCAAGAGCCGCCGACGGAAAAACAAAACGCGGATTTTGCGATCGGCGCTTCGCTTGTAAATGCGATTCCTGTAGTGATTGTTGCCTTCGGATTTCTGAGCGCGTTTGTAGACAATCCTTCTCTAGAGCGGAGAATTGATTCTGCTATACCTATACTTCTAGCTTTCGCTATCCCGCTTGCGATCACATATTTCTGCACGCGTTTTTGCTTTGAAAAATTCGTAAAATTCTTCCTGCCAACAAATCGGAAGCGAAATACCTTAGAAAAGAGATCGAGACGATAAAGCGCGTATTGATTTACGTCGTTTTCTTTCATTATCTAGGCGGCGGTCGCCCTATTTCGCTTAACGCCCATAAACGTAGCGCTAATTCCCTTTTGCGGTCGTAATAAGCGGCGGGAAGGCGGGGGAATCGAACCCCCCATAGAGATCGCCACCGATTCTAACGACGGGTTTGAAGCCCGCGACGCCCACCAGAACGTATGCCCTCCGCTAAATAGCGCCTTAAATAAACGAATAAGTATAACGGGTTTAGAATTAACAAAACAAAAGGAGAAAATATGCCTTCGCCGCGCGACATTCCAAAAGTCGATCGCCTCTTAGAGAGCGAAAAACTCGCCGTTATCCCTGTGAAATTGCGGACGCGGCTAATACGCGAAACGCTAGATAATCTACGCGCGCAAATAGCGACGCAAGAGGTTTCTTGCGACGCAAAATCGATCGAGCGCGCGATCTTGGAGCGATTTGAATCGCTTATCGCGCCTTCGCTACGTCCGCTAATCAACGCGACGGGAATCGTCGTGCACACCAACTTGGGGCGAAGCGCGATCGCGCCTGAACTCTTTAGCGAAATCGCGCCGATCGTTACGGGTTATTGCAACCTAGAATACGACGAGCAAACGGGCAAACGCGGTAGCCGTTACGATCGTTTAGAGCGGCTAATGCGCGAAGCGCTCGGCGCGGAGGCGGCGCTTGTCGTTAATAATAACGCGGCGGCGGTCTATCTAATCCTAAATACTTTCGCGCTCAAAAAAGAGGCTATTATAAGTCGCGGCGAATTAGTGGAGATCGGCGGAAGTTTTCGTATTCCCGAAACTATGCGTTTAAGCGGCGCGATACTATGCGAAGTCGGAACGACCAACAAAACAAGATTAAGCGATTACGAAGCGGCGATCGGCGAAAATACAAGCGTTATTATGAAGGCGCACCGATCCAATTTTTCTATTAGCGGTTTTACAAGCGAAGTCGCTTTTAGCGATCTGATTACGCTTGCGAAAGAAAAAGGCTTGATCGACTATTTTGATCTAGGAAGCGGGCAATTTTCGTCGTTAAGCGTTAACGAGCCGCTTTTAAGCGACGTTTCCGCGCTTAATCCCTCTTTGGTCAGTTTTAGCGGCGATAAACTTTTTGGCGGGGCGCAGGCGGGAATTATTTTCGGTAAAAAGGTTTTGATCGACCGCCTAAAGAAAAATCAGCTACTTAGAGCGCTCCGCGTAGATAAGTTAGTTATAGCGGTCTTAGAGGCGACTTTACGCCGATATATTTTAGGGCGCGAAGAGGAGATCCCAACCGTTAATATGATCAAGGCTACTAAAGAAGAGCTAGAGCTTAAAGCAAAAAAACTTCAGGAGGCGCTTTTACCGATCGAAACTTCGATCGAAACGACAAAAAACTACGTTGGAGGAGGAGCCGCGCCAAACGAGGAGCTAATCGGCGTAGCCCTCGTATTTAAGCAAAACGTCGAAGTTTTACAGGAGCGCTTACGATCGGAAGGGATTATATCGAGAGTGGAAAACGGCAAACTCTATCTCGAAACGCGAACGATATTTGAAAGCGATTTACAAAAGATCGCGCAAGGCGTAAAAAAGGCTTATCGATGAAACGTTTAATCGTAGGAGTAGCGGGGCATATCGATCACGGAAAAACGGCGTTAATAAAAGCGATCACAGGTTTCGACGGCGATCAGACAAAAGAGGAAAAAGAGCGCGGGATCACTTTGGATCTTAGTTTTAGCCATTTAGAAACGTCGGACGTATCCATATCGTTTGTCGATGCGCCCGGACACGAAAAACTCGTTAAAAATATGATCGCGGCGGCTTTTGAATTAGACGCGCTTTTGCTTGTCGTCGCCGCGGACGACGGGGTTATGCCGCAGACGCGCGAACATTTAATGATAGCCGATCTACTCGGCGTTAAAAGCGCGATTGTAGTTATTACGAAAACCGATAAAATCGCCCCCGATCGTTTAGATGATATTAAAGAGCGAATAGAAGCCCTATTTAACGATTGTTTAACGACTAAAATCATAGCGATCGTCGCTTTTTCTATCTATAAAAACGAAACGATCGACGACGTAAAAAACGAGCTTTTTTCGCTTAAGCCGATCGAACGAAAATGCGGCGGATTTTTTCGTTACTACTGCGATCGCGTCTTTGTTTCAAAGGGATCGGGCGTTGTGGTAACGGGCGCGGTCTTGGACGGCGAGGTCAAAGAGGGCGATAAGGTTTTTGCGTATGATCTTAAAAAAGAGCTGATCGTTCGCGGCATAGAAACGCGCAACAAAGCGACAAAAGTAGCGCTTGCGGGCGAACGCGCCGCGCTGAATATCAAAGGCGCGGAAGCTAAGGAGTTATTTCGCGGCGTTTTACTAGCAAAAAAAGGGTGTTTGCGCGGATTTAATCGCGTTGGCGTTTTTATACGCGCAATCGGCGGCGAAAAGTTAAAGCATAACGCCGAACTTATATTATTTCTAGGCGCAAATCGCTTTGAGGCGCGTTTAATGTTTCTCGACGAAAAACTAGGCTTTGCGGAGCTTGTTATAGATGGCGAGGTTTTTGCGGTTTTTGGCGATCGTTTTATTATCAGAAACGGTTTTAATACCGTCGGGGGAGGAGAGGTACTGCTTCCTATCGGCGATCCGCTTAATAAAACGCAAAAATTGGCGCTTCTATCCGCGCTTAAAAATCGCCGCTTTGATCTAGCGTTTGCGGAGTTAATCGCTTCGCACAACAGAGGTTTTGGACTAATTAGCTCAAATCAACGCTTTGCGTTATCGCACGAGGAGGCTTTAGCGATCGCTTTGAAACTTTCTAATACGTTCGTCGATCAAGAAGCGCTTGTAGCTTACGATCTTAACGCGCAAAAAACCTTGCAAAAAGCGGCGATGGATATTTTTGTTAAAAACCGCCGCGCTATGCTCTCGGCGCATACCCTTAGCGAACGTTTCAAATGGGCAAGCAAATCGTTTATAGAAATCTCGTTATTCGCTTTATTAAAATCGGGAAAACTTAAACTAGAAAACTCGCTATATCGGCATATCGATTGCGATATAATAGACGAACAAGAATATATACGCGAAACGCTTTTTTCACTGATCGATAAAGCGGGTTTCGCGCCGCAAGCGCCGTATAACATATACGACTCTATCGATCTTGATCGCATAGAAGGCGACAAGGCGTTAAAAACGCTGACAAAACAGGGGAGAGTAACGAGATTGGAACACAACCTTTTCGTTTGTTCCGAACGGCTTGCAAAAATGATGGACGCGCTTAGAAACTTAATCAAAGAAAACGGCTACGCCGACGTTCAAAACGTTAAATCGCGTTTTAACTTGAGCAGAAAATACGCGGTGGCTTATCTGGAACGTTTGGATAAGTTTGGAGATATTCGCCGCGAGGAGGATCGCCGCGTTTTATTGTAGAGCGCAACAAAAGCGGCGCGGTTAAGATGGGTTTTGCTAGCATTTTGCCAATTTATTAAAGATTACAAACGAAGGTTCGTCTATGATTTTGATTGTTACACCCCCCCTCCGCAAATGAGCGCCTGTAGTCGGTAAAAACCGATCGCAATGCGTTTTTAACGCATATTCTTAAACTAAAAGGTTCTCCTATGGCGATTTTGCCCGCTTTGTCGCGCTTTAACGCGCGGCTTTCTAAATTAACGGCGCTCGCGCTGTTTTTATCCGCCTCCGTTTTGGCGGCGCACCACGACGATCGCAATTCAAGCGAATTGCAACTAACGGCGGGCGGCTGCCACGACGACGGATCGGCGCAGGACGACGCGGCAAACGATCGTAATTCATCAAGCGATCTTGACGCGGCGCTCGATCAAGAGGCGAAAGAGAAGCAAAACGCGATCGCCTTTAAGCCCGTCGTTATTACCGCGCCGATTATGCAAGCGCCGCTATCGGTTAGCTTTGATCCGAAATCGCCGCAACAGCCGCTACCGGCAAACGACGGCGCGGCTCTACTCAAAGCCGTTCCTGGTATGAACGTTACGCGCAAGGGCGGCATAGACGGCGATCCGTCGTTTCGCGGTATGGGCGCTTCGCGTCTTAATATATCGCTAGACGGCGAGCAGATACTCGGCGGTTGCGGCGGGCGAATGGATCCCCCTACCGCTTACGTTTTTCCCGATTCTTACGATCGCGTAACGATATTAAAGGGTCCTCAAAGCGTTATTCACGGCGCGGGATCGTCCGCAGGTTCCGTCTTGTTTGAGCGCGATCGCGGCTACTACGCCGAGCCGACGCGCAAGGCGAATCTATCGGCTACGATCGCGAGTTTTGATCGCTACGAAGAGTTTGCGGCGATCGAGGGCGGTTTTGAACGCGGTTACGCAAAGACCGCTTTTACCAACGCGAAATCGGGCGATTACAAAGACGGCGACGACCAAAAGGTACATTCGCGCTACCAACGCGCCAACGCCAGCGCGGCTTTTGGCTGGACGCCCAATAAAGATACGCTTGTCGAGATTTCGGGCGCGAAAAGCGACGGCGAAGCGGCGTATGCAGATCGCGGTATGGACGGTAGCAAGTTTGATCGCGAAAACTATGGAATCAAGTTTGAAAAATCGGCGATTAGCGACGTTTTATACGAGATCAAAGCGCAGGCGTATCACAACTATATCGATCACGTTATGGATAATTACAGCTTACGAACGCCGCCTAGTATGGCTATGGCTTCCAACCCCGATCGCAAAACTGAGGGCGGGCGGCTAGAGCTGACCTTTACGCCTACAAGCTCTGTCGCGCTGATCGCGGGCGGCGATTTGCAGAGCAATAAACATACGGGGCGTAGCGGATCGAATATGGGCGCAAATTACTACGCCGATAAAAAACGCGAGGAAAACGCGCGTTTTCAAAACTACGGCGTTTTTGGCGAACTTACGTTCCAAGCCGATCGCGAAAATACGCTGATCGTAGGCGCGCGCGGCGACTTTTGGGAATCGACGGATAAACGTCAAGACATAAGCGTCGGAAGCGGTATGATGGCGGCGAAGATAGCCAATCCTACGGCGGACAAAAAGCGCGACGAAAACCTATTAAGCGGCTTTATCCGCTACGAGCGCGGCTTTTTGGATAACGGCGCGTTTTACATAGGCGTTGGCAGAAGCGAACGCGCTCCCGATTTTTGGGAAGCGATCAACAAAGAATCGGTAGATAGCGTCTCCGTTTTCGACGCAATCAAAACGGAAAAAACGACGCAACTCGACGTAGGGCTAACGTGGAACTCTGAAGATGCGCAGAGCTTTGCCTCGCTTTTTTACGGCAAGATTGAAGATTATATTCTGATCCAAAGCCAATATGAAAAGCCCGCCGGTATGATGACGACGCGAAACGCTACGATCGCGCGAAATGTAGACGCTACGACGTATGGCGGCGAAGCGGGCGTAAGCTACAAGTTCGCGCCAAATTTAAAGAGCGCGGTAAGCGTCGCCTATACGCGCAGTCAAAACGACGACGACGATCGCCCGCTAGGTCAAACGCCGCCTTTGGAGAGCCGATTGAATCTCGATTGGGAAAACGGCGAATGGTCGATCGGGGCGCTTTGGAGGCTTGTGGCTTCGCAAAATCGCTACTCTCTGAACGAAGGCAACATTGTAGGGCAGGATTTGGGCAAAACCAAAGGCTTTGGCGTTTTCTCGATCAACGGCGCGTATCGTTGGAATAAAAGCGTTCAGATAGCCTTTGGAGTCGATAATCTCTTTGATAAAACCTACGCAGAGTTTATCAGTAAAAGCGGCGCTATGGTTTCAGGATACGAGCAAACCGATCGCGTTAACGAACCGGGCAGAACGCTATGGGCCAAAGCGCAGATCGCGCTAGATTAAAAGAGCGATTTGCAAGGCT
>JAISRI010000086.1 GCA_031273735.1 Helicobacteraceae bacterium | reverse complement strand
ATAGAATATTTAGATATTAGCGAGATTGACGGCAATCCCGATATTACCCCAATAGGACAATTAAGCGCGTTAAAAACGTTAAATATCAATTTACGAAAATCGACAAAGCAAAATAATTTAAGTTGTTTAAATAATCTTAATAATTTAGAGGAGTTGCATCTTTTCGGCAAATTTAAGAAAAAATCTTTGAAACTAAATTTTAATGGATTAAAAACGTTTAGTCCTCAATTAAATTGTATAGATATCAATGAATTACCACAATTAAAATCATTAAGAAGATTAGATATAATCAATCAAAAATTAGAAACCTTATCGGGGCTAGAAAATTGTATTCGTCTAAATACAATACTCCTCAACAACGTTAAAATAGAGAATCAGAATATTTTATCGCCCATATTCAAATTAAAAGAGCTGGAAACAATTTCTTTATCTTACATAAAAACAATAACAGATTTTACTTTTATTAAGGATAAGTCTCCAATAAAAAATATCTATTTATGGTCGCTAAACGGGTTGGAATCAATAAAAGGAATAGAAAAATTATATTTGCTGGAAAAATATTCGCAAAGAGGAGAGCATGAAAATAAAAACGCGATAGATTTCTCTGAATTATTAAAATTAAAGAAGCTTAAAGAGGTTGAAATAAAAATTGGAAAGACAAATAAGGACGCGGAAAGTAAATTAAATATAATCATTAAACAAATTATAAATAAAAGATCGTCTAGCGCATAACGGGTCTATATCGCAACGCCCATTCCCTAAAATCGTCCAATTAAGTCGGTTCCCGTAATAGCCGAGCCAAGAATCTTTTGGAATGAATTTTTGCTTCGCATAACGCCCGAATATGCTTCAAGGTTGATCTATTTTTAGTCCCGCGACGCTTTATTCCCGCAGGGTTGCAACGTTTGCGACGCCAAAGACTATGCGCTCTGCAACGCAAATAAAATATAAATTGGTATAATTGCTCGCTTCTTCTTAGACCTGCGCGACGATCTTGCGAGAGAACGGATCAGGCGGGGAACCGAGCAGCCCGACTTTCAAGGTCGAGCGCCGCAGTCATCTGGGAAGAGGCGCTACAAACTTCACAAACCAAACGCGATTACAACCCGCTCTTGCAACGCCGATAGCGCGTTTGCCGCCTCTTTATCGTCTTTATATTTTTTGATTAGCGACGGAAGGTTTTCGTAAAATTTGTCGCACGGTTTCATAGCTTCTGCGATCTCTTTAGCGCGTTCGTCGTCATACGGCTCTTCGCCGCCGAAATGTTCGCAATTTTCATATAGCTCGATTGCGCTTACAACCTCTTGCGGCAGAAAATCTACTCTAGCGATCTCGATAAACTCGTCGAACTTTTTTAATACGTTTCCAGCGACTTCGCCCGATTCAAAACGATAGTAAACTGTTCGGTAAGGTTTCGCGGCATTTTTCTCGTATAGCGAAGCGATTAAGAGCGAACTATTTGCGCTAAAGTTAAAACGCCTTTGACTAGGATCGAAAATCAAAAAATCGCCCCCCGTAATTTGCGAAGCCGCGCCGTCAAGTTTCGCGCCGCTTTGTAGGTTAAAGATCGCCAGATCGTAACAGCCAAAAATGCCCTTTTGCGAATACCAACCCAAGCAATTTTGCGCGTTGATATGGTATTTACCCGCAAAGTTTATCTTTGCCTCTTTTGCCTCTTTATTTTGCTCTATTTTGCCGCCGTAAATTGGCGTTTGATAGTCGTCAAACTTTGGCTCCGCCGCCTGTAAGAAAGCGATCGTAACCGCGAATATAATTATAGCCTTGCGCAATTTCTCTCCTTGTTTAATTTCTGAGGCGTTTTTATCTCTTTTAACGCTACGTTTAAGTAGTCGTTAAATGGTTTCATAACCTTGTATATTCGCGCCGCTTTTTCTACGAAATTATCCGCTTTCGTCTCCTCGTCAGAAACGCTATATTGCAAATACCAACTCTTATGTTTGATATATTCGATTTGCGGAGCGTTTTTATCAAAACCTATAGGAGCGTTTTTTAACTTCTCCCCTTGAATCTTAAAAACTTTTGCGAACTCTTTAGCGTTTATAATTTTTTCAAACTCTTCGCCGCGATCGGCGATCTTGTTTCTGATCGCCTCGCTTGCCTCCTTAAACGTCGAGGCGTATAGTCCGCCGCCTAAAAACGAGCGGTTATTAGGAGCTATCGATATGTAATAACCGGTTGGGATCGGCGCTTTTCCTCCGATCGAAAGACAAGCTCTAAAGCTAGGGTTATAAGGCGTTTTATCGCGGGCAAAGCGAATATCGCGTTCAAGCCTGAATATCGAGCGTTTAGGCGTTAATGGCGCTATCGCGTCGTCAAACGCGCTAATCGCGCATATTAGCTCCTCTATAAAGCGCTCAAAAACGGCTTTCGCCTCTTGATAGCGGGTTTTATTGGAATGAAACCAATCGCGATCGTTATGTTTTTCTAGATCGCTTAGAAACTTTAGCGCGTTTTTCACCTTCCGCCTTTTTAGATATATTTGCTTGCTTCTCGAACGCTTAGACTCGACATTTTATCGCCCTGTTTTTTAATAAAAGCGCGAACCCAAGTCGGGTTGGTTTTGCTATACTCTCTTAAACTCCAACCGATCGCCTTATTGATAAAGAACTCTTTTTGCCCAAAGTTATTGATGATGATTTGCTCTAATAGCGCAACGTTTGTTTTATCTTTTCTGTCGAGCTGACAGTCGATCGCTATGCGTCTTAGCCAAAAGTTATCGTTTATACTCCACGTTAATAAAATATCGTTTGCCGCAGGATCTTTTAACGCGATCGCGCCCGCTATTCTATCTAATCCGTCGATCGTATCCCACCACGATTTATCTATGGCTATATTTTTGATTTTTTGCATATCTTTTACGTTAAGTTTTTCCTTAAAAAGCGATAGATAATCAAGCGCGATATATTGAAACTCCCTATACGGCTTTTGCCAACATAAGTTAATAAAATCCCAATCGGCGTTCGGCTCTTTTTTAGCGCTTTTTAAGAAATCTTCGCAGAGCGCCTTTCTTTTGGGAGTCGCTATGCCCAAAAAGGCGAACTGGTTACGCATATATGCGCTCATAGCGATCGCGGCTTGCTTATCGCCGCTTTTTTCAAGCGCGTCGAATAAAATCTTCGTTTCTAACATTGCCGCAAGTGTATCAAAGTTTGCCAAACCGCCTTTTAGCTATAATCGCGCTTATGAAAAAAATATGGTTATTCGCCCTTATTTCGTCGGCGCTTTTTGCCGCGCCGCCTAGTCAGCCAAGACTTTTTTCGCCTATTGGTCCCGCGATTAGCGAAGCGATTGACATATCGCCAGCGCCTTGCAACGCCGCTTGCTTGGAGCGATTGCTAAAAGAGGACAAAATCTTCTCGTTTTTAGCGCGTTACAAAAAAAGTCCAGAAACCGAGCGTTTCGATGCGGATTATCAACGTTGGGCAACCTTTCTCAACCTTGCAATGCCGCGAATCGACGGGGAGCGCATCGCCGTCTTGGCTTCAAACAAAGTCGGGCGTTACGCGGTCGTGGTCGTCAATAGCGTCGGCGCCTATCTATTAAGCAAAGGCAAACCTTTTGAAATACGGGTTTTTGATTCTTTTGACGAGTCGCAAGATAACTTGGAACGCGCTATTAAAGAGATTGAAGCGGCGGGCTATGTTCGCGCTTTGGCGGTTTTGACTGCGGACGGCGTGAAAAACGCCGCCAATTTGGAGCCTAATATCGAGCTTTATATTCCTACCGTCAACCGCAACGAGCTATATAGCGCGCCCAATAATTTCTTTTTTGGCGGTATCGATTACGCAAAACAGTTAGAGGCGCTCAGCCCTTACGCCAATCGGTTTCGCATAGCGATCTTCGATCAGCCGTTTGCTTTGAATCAGCGAATTACGGCGGCGGCGGACGCGATTTTACCTCTACCTCCTTCGCATATCACGCTTACTAATCCCCGCGTTAATTACGCGCAACTTTTTAAAACCGAAAAGATCGGCGACGGTATGTCGATACTTCTTAACACCGTTCCCGATCGGACTAGTATGGTGCTTTCGCAGATCACTTTTAACGACGTTCGCATAGCGTCGGCGTTAAGCACGCAAATCAACTATAAACCGCTTTTGCTTACTCTGCCTCAGAGCGACGACGTAAAAAACCTTTATATCGCCAGCGCGATCGGACGAACCGATATGACCTTACGCGATCTGAATCTGCTTTTGCGCAACGACGATTTGCGTTTTGAATGGACGGCTTACGCGGCAAGCGCATTAACGGATATGATCAGCCAAAGAAACAAGGGCGATTACTCTCCTCGCGTCGGTTTATTCGGGCTTGAGATGTCCAACAATCAGGTTCAATATCCGATTAGAATCTATCAGATAAAAAATTCGCGTTTTATTTTAGCGCCTCCGCCGCCGGAACGCCCCCTTAACGAAACCTTGCCGCCCGTTTCTAACGAGGCTAACAAGACGGTTACGGGCGGTTTGAGAAGGTCTTATTAAGAAAGTTTTTGGTTTCGTCGTCGATCTTGGCGATCCTGCCGCCGCGAAGCGAAGCGATTTCGACTTTCGCGGCAAATATAAGCGTTCGATCTAGCCAAAGCTCCTGCAAGAGCCAAAAGGAAGCGACGCGGATCTCGATTAGCTTTGTCGTCGCCTCTAAAAGATCGCCAAGTTTTGCGGATTTAACAAACCTAACCTCCATCGATCGGACAAGAAAATAACGTTCCGCGCTTTCTGGTTTAGCGCCGATCGCAAAGAACGCTTCGCTTCGCGCTCGTTCTATATACTTTAAGTAGTTTGCGTGATAGACTACGCCTAAAGAATCGGTATCTTCGTAATAAACTCTAATCTTCAATTTCTATCCTTTTTATAAGCGGTTTTTAACGCTAAACGACGCTTTTCAATTTTGGCGTTTAATCTAATTAAATATCCGCTAATCCAACGCAAATACAATAAAAACAAATAACCAAAAAACGAGCCGCTAAACGAGATAAACGAAAGCAGATAAAGCTCCGCTAGTTTCGCGCCGTTAAATACAAAAACGCCGATCGGAAGAATCGTTAAAAACATCGCGGTTAAAAGCGCTAAAAAAACAAAGACGATCGCGTAAACGCACTTAACCGCAATCGGCTCTAAGCGTTCTAAATCGCACAGTTTCGAGGCGATCGGCTTAACTAAAAGAAACGAGCCTTTCCAACAGACAAAACCAATCGCAAAACCGTAAAATAGCGCCGCGATAAAAGAGTAGGCGTTCATTTTTTTTCTCTTATCAAATCTTGCTCGAGCGGCTTTTGAAAAGCGTAGATCGCGCATACAAATATAGCCGATCCAAAACAAACGCCAAGCGCGGAAAATAGTAAAAAATCGCGCCAAACTTCCGCGCCTTCAATGTCGGTAAAAACCGTCAGCGCGATTGGCGCTAAAGATAAAAACGCGGCGGAAATCAAAATAGCGAAAAGCGTAATTATCGCTTGCGCAATATAAACGACGATCTTTAGCGCTTTTGACGTTTTATTTTGCGACTCGATTCCTAGCAAACGATCGGCGCATTTTGGCGCGAAAAAAAGCAAGTTATACGCCGCTATGCCAATTACGCTTGAAACAAGCGCGGCAATCTTAAAGATATATTCGAGCGGCAAAAGCTGATAGATATAAACCGCGCTAAAAACAAGCGCTAAATACGCCGCCGCTTTAGAGCGCTTTTCGCGCCGCTTGGGCGCGGGAGCGACAAACGATCTTTTTGTATTGACGACAGACAAACGACGCTTCCTTATCTTAAATATACGCAAACGATCATATCAAATCGGAGCATAACCAGATCGACCAAAGCCCGCGCCGCCGCTATTTTAGTAAAGCCCTATTTTCTGCGCTTCGCGCGTAAACTTTTAGATATACTTGCGCTTTTTAGGAGCGAAATTATGGACGGCGTTATGGATTTGATAAGCGATCCGCAGGCGTGGATTGCGTTGGTAACTTTGGCGGCGCTCGAGATTGTTCTTGGCGTAGATAATATCATTTTTATCGCGATCTTAGTAAGTAGACTTCCAGAGGAAAAAAGACGAAAAGCTAGTATATTGGGGCTATCTTTGGCTATGGGAACAAGGGTCGTTTTGTTGCTTTCGCT
>JAISRI010000133.1 GCA_031273735.1 Helicobacteraceae bacterium | reverse complement strand
CGAGCGCTTCGCCGCCGCTCTCGTCATTCCCGCGACGGAGCGATAGCCCCCCTTTGGAGGCGTAAATCGCGAAGGAAGGCGGGAATCCAAAACGAGCGCCTTTGCGTCGTGCGTATTTCAAACCTACGAAGCGCGATCATAATTCGTAGGTCTTTGATTTGGATTCCCGCCTTCCTCCGCAATATACGGCTGGGGACAGCTTAGCGCTCCGTCGCGGGAATGACGACGTATGTGGGATTTGTCTTGTTAAAGATGACTTTTTGAATGCGCTGATCCTTTTGTTTATTACTAAAACCGCCGTCTTTAGTCATTCCCACGACGCGGCGATCGCCGCGCTCCAGCCGTCAATCCTTCGCGCCTTGCGCTCCTCCCTCCGCGATGGACGCTTCCTGCGGAAGCTATCGCTCCGTTCCACTGCGGAGCGGGACGCTATGCGGGAATGACTGTATATGTAGGCTTTGCCTTGTTTAAGGCGGTTTTCAAAATGCGATGATCCGCCAAAAACCAAACGAATTATCGAAAACTTACGCGTTTTTAGCAAATCCTGCAAACGCTGTCGTTGCGCTTCGCGGCGGGCGCACAGCGGTATCCCCAAAGGGGCGTTACTGCGAAAGGCGACGTTCGCTTGGCAGGAACGCCAAGCGAGAAGGAAGGCGGGAACAACGAGAAATGGCGCGAAAATGGGCGGTTAATAATACGGGTTTTCCAACTCAAACTTTTTGTCGTCTTTTTTTTGCTGGCATAAGAACCTTTTTCTATTAAGTTTTGCCAGCTTAGGATCTATTTAGAAAAACGGCGTTTATTGGCGAGCGCCTTAAAACTTTAAGCGTTAGCGCGGCTACCCGGTTTAACGGGTTTGCCATACGTTGCGCAGAGAGGACAACGATCGGGCGAGTAGATCGGAAAGGAAAAGTCTGCCAGCGCGAAAAATGGCGTATCGCTTGGCAGTTTGCAGGAGCTATCGCCCGCGACCCCTCCGACGCGGCGGCAAAAACCGCGATTTGCCAAAGCCGCAAACGCGACGATCTCGCCGCCAAACGCCTCGATCGCCTTTGCGCACTCCGTAGCCGATCCGCCTGTGGTGATAATATCCTCGCAGACGATAACCTTTTCGCCTTTTGACACCGCAAAGCCGCGCCGAAGCGTCATTTTGCCCTCTACGCGCTCGGTAAAGATCGATCGAACGCCCAACGCTCGCGCTAGTTCGTAACCCGCCAAAATACCGCCCAGAGCGGGGGCGCACACGACGGAAGCGGCGATATTGGCTTCGCGTATCAGTTTGGCAAGCGCGGCGGCTAAAGTTTCGGCGGTTTTTGGATCTTCTAGCGCCTTTGCCGATTGCAGATAGTAGCCGCTATGATTGCCGCTACTAAGCAGAAAATGACCGCTTAAAATGGCGTTCGCTTTTTTATAGATCGCCTCTATATCCATTTGCCTAAATCTTTAATATGTTCTTTTCTTTTTCGGTTAGGCGCTCGTCGATTGCAACGACCGTTTCGTCGGTGATCTTTTGAACGCGATCGTGCGCCTTTTTGCTTTCGTCTTCCGTGATTTGCTTATCTTTTTCGATCTTTTTGATTTTGTTGTTGGCGTCTTGGCGGACGTTTCTGGCGGCGACTTTCGCCTTTTCCGCCATAACTTTGGCGTGTTTGACCGCCTCTTCGCGTTGCTCTTGCGTCATCGGAGGAAAGGCTAAAATCACGCCTTCGCCGTTGTTTGAGGGATTAACGCCGAGATTTGCGATCTGAATCGCCTTTTCGATCTCTTTGAGCAAACTTTTATCCCAAGGCTTGATCATAATCGTATTCGCGTCGGGCGTGGAGATCGACCCCGCGCCGCTTAGAGGAGTGGGCGAGCCGAAGTAGTCGATCTTGACGTTTTCAACGATCTTTGACGAAACTCTGCCCGCGCGGATCGTGGTAAAATCGTGGTTTAACGCTTCAATACACTTTTGCATACGCGCTTTTGCGTCGTCGTAGATCTCCTGTAACATAGCTATTCCTTCGGCGCCAGCGGGATAATCGGCGCGTTTGATTCGGGCAGATCGGGAGCAATCGGCTCGCTTGCGTTCGCTTCGAGATTAACGGGGATCGTTACCCTATCGGTTACAGACGAATCGCGATCGGCATAGTAAAGATAGGTTAGCGCGATCGAGTTTGCCACAAGCAAAACGCCAAAAAGCGCCGTAGTTTTGGCTAAAAAAGCGTTTGGACCCCGCGATCCAAATAGCGATTCGTTACTGCCGCTATACGCGCCAAGACCTATGCTAGAGCTTTTTTGTAGCAAAACGACCAATACAATGATCGCCGCCAGCGCAAATTGCGCGATTAGTAAAATTGTCGTCATTAAAACTCCCAAGAGATTTTGTAGGCTAAAATTGCGGCGCGATTATAGCCTAAATTGACTTGAGGGAGCAAAGTGGAAGCGGCGGCGCGGCGCTTTGATAGATTTTCTAAACACTACGCGGCGCGAAACCATTTGCAAAGAGCGATCGCCCAAGAGTTGATAAGCGCGGTAAAAACTAGTCCCAAGCGCATAATAGACGTAGGCGCGGGCGACGGGGCGATCTATCGGCAAATATCGTGGGAGATCGATCGATTCGCGGCGCTCGACGCGGCGCCATCTATGCTCTCTTTGCACCCGTCGGACGCTCGGATTCATAAGACTTTGATCGACTTTAACGACCCTTTTGCGCTAAGCGCTCTCGCGGCGCTCGCGCCGTTTGATCTGATCGCCTCGTCTTGCGCGCTTCAGTGGGCGCTCGATCTGGACGCGACGCTTAAAGCGATCGCGCCGTTTGGATCGCGCGTTGCGTTCGCGCTTTTTACCGACGGCGCTCTTAGCCTGCTGCGCGATCTTTCTGGATCGAAAACGCCGCTACTGCCAATTAGCGAGGCGCAAGAGATAATATCGCGTTATTTCAAAGCGCGGTTTTGGAGCAAAAATTACCGCTTAGAGTTTGCCTCGAAACGCGAAATGTTTTCGTATATTCAAAAGAGCGCGATTAGCGGCGGATCGGCGCGTTTAAGCGCGGTAGAAGCAAGACGGCTGATCGCTAATTATCCAAACGCCTATTTAGACTATGAAACGTTATTCGCGATCGGCGATTTTTGCTAAATACTAAGAACGCCCATTAAGGTTTGACTAAATATAATGACAATTCCCAATAAAAGGAGTTTCAATGGTTTTTCAAACCATAAGCAGAGCTTTCTCTACCGAGAGAGAGAGAAGGAGTGAGTAAGCCGTTTTTCGCCTAAATTGACCCTCTAACCCCGCCTTCAAGCAGAACTTACCAACCACAAGCCTAAATACCAACGAAGCTAGAAACGATCGGCGTTCTTTAGCTTTTCGAAAGGTTAGGGTTACAATGGTTTTTGCGCCTCTTTTATGCTGCCGAAAGCCTGTTTTAGGACTTCCACAATTGCTTCCACAAAGCTATTTCTGCGGCGCTGGATTTCCACAAAAACAAGGCGTTTTGCAATGACTGAAACGCCTAGAAATTTGTTCGTCAATCCGCGAGATCTGCTTGCGATTGTTCCTTATTGGACAATTAAAGAAGCCGAAGAGTGCGCAAAGATCATTTGGGCATTTACGAAAATCCGCGTCCAAAACGGAAGCGATCGCGCTTATGGAGCGTCGGATTTCCGATCGCTTGCATTTGAGGGGATTTTAGTAGCAAAGCAAAAATACGAGAAAGACGGCGAAAAGCTAAGAGTAGAGCAATGTAGGGGCTATATTCAGAGCTATACCAACGAAGAGACAAGGAAAAAACAACGTTCCAATAAACTAGACGTAATGCATAGCGGCAGGAATAATCTAGTTTATGATAAAGATGACGTTGCGTTAGAAAAGCCCGATGAAGGTAGCGACAATACGGAATATAATGCGATAATTGAATATATCAAATATAATTATTCGTGCGTTTTGACTTTTGCTCGCGCCTATTTCGATCAAGACGGCGATCGGCGTATCCTTCAAAAGACCTTCGGCGCAAACTATAATAGCTACAAGCGTCAATTTATAACCGCCCTTAAAGCCTTCAAAGAGCAATCAAAATGACGACCCCCTCCAACCTTGCCGATTATTGCAACGCCCACGATATAACGCTTTTAGACGGGCTTAACCTGATCTCCAAAGCGATCAAAGAGGCTTCAAACTCTACTAGCGATATTGTTCCCG
>JAISRI010000123.1 GCA_031273735.1 Helicobacteraceae bacterium | reverse complement strand
GTTTGGACTAGCGCAAAGACTTTTGCGCAAAAGCGCCAAACGCTACAATAACGCCAAATAAAGGAGGGGCGTGAAAGAGGATCGATTTTCGCGAGTCGGATTTATTTTAGCGGCGGCGGGAAGCGCGGTAGGGATCGGCAATATCTGGCGTTTTCCCTATGTCGCGGGCGAATACGGCGGCGGGGCGTTTGCGCTTGTTTATATCGGCGCGATCCTATTTGCCGCTCTACCGCTACTTATAGGAGAGATTTTGATCGGCAAAATAACGCGCAAAGAACCCGTGAGCGCGTTTGAAGATCTCGCGCCAGCCGACAAGAAGTATTGGCGTTTTGCGGGTTTTCAGATATTCTCGTCGTTTATTATTCTATGCTTTTATACCATTGTGATCGGCTGGGTTTTAGCCTATTTCGTCCACTCGCTTTTTTCTCTGCCAAAATCAAGCCAAGAGGCAAAAGAGCTTTTTACCTCTTTTGTAGCCTACGACGTTTCCTCGCAGATTCTCTACCACGCGATCGCCGTTTTGATCACGGGCGCGGCGGTTTTAGGCGGCATTAAACGCGGCGTGGAGCGCGCCAACAAGATTATGACTCCCGCGCTGTTTATTATGCTGTTATTTTTGCTAAGTTACGCGGCGACTTTGCCGTCGTTTGGCAAAGCGGTTAGCTTTATGTTTGTTCCCGATTTTTCCAAACTCACAACAGACGCGGTTTTGGTGGCGTTTGGGCAATCTTTTTTTAGTATGTCGGTAGGAATGGCGGTAATGATCGCCTACGCTTCCGCTACGCAAAGCGGTCTCAAGGTTTGCCGCTCCGCCGCGTTGATCGCTCTTATCGATACGCTTGTAGCGTTTACCGCGGGCATAGTCGCGTTTTCGTTTCTGTTTTATGAAAATATGCCCTCGGCGCAAGGAACTGGGCTGGCGTTCATCTCTATGCCCGCCGCCTTTTACGATTTCGGCGTTTTTGGGCGTTTTTTAGCCGCCGCGTTTTTTGCCGCGCTGGGTTTTGCGGGAATCACCTCGTCGATCTCGATTTTGGAGCCTACGGTTTCCTATTTTATCCATAGACATAAGTGGAGCAGGGCAAAAGCTACGTGGCTTCCGCTATTGGTCGCTTACTTGATCGGCATTTTGACGCTCCTTAGCGTAACGGACGGCTTTAAGTTTTTGCGTATTAACGATATGTCGCTTTTTGATCTTTTAGACTTTTCAACCTCCGCGTTTTTGCTGCCAATCGGCGCGCTTTTGGTCGCGATCTTTTTGGGTTTCGCGGTCGATCGCGGCAGAATTGCAAGCGAACTTAAAGGCGAAGGGCTTTCGCGCGGCGCGATCAAGTTTTGGTTTTTTCTGATCCGTTTTGTCGCGCCCGTAGCGACGATCGCGGCGATAGCGGTAAAACTAAGCGGCTTAGCGTAAGGGAGCAAAATGTTTGACGAGTTTTATATGAATCTTGCGCTTGAAAAAGCGTGGAAATATCAGCTTTTGACATATCCCAACCCAGCGGTGGGCGCGGTTTTGCTCGATCGCTACGATCGGTTGGTCGCGGTTGCGGCGCACGAAAAAGCGGGCGAGGCGCACGCGGAGATCAACGCTTTTTACGACGCTTTTTGCGAGATTTGCCCCGACGATCTGAAGGTAGCCAAATTGCGCGCGCTTAAAACTAGCGCGGAGATTCACGATTTTTTGCGCAGAAATCATAACGGTATTTTTGGCGGCGCGACGCTATTTGTTACGCTCGAGCCGTGCGCGATCGGCGGCAAAACTCCCGCCTGCGCCCCGCTAATCGCCGATCTTGGCGTGAAAAAGGTCGTATTCGGGCAGGGCGATCCAACAAAAGCGGCGGGCGGCGGCGCGTATTTGCACGAACGGGGCGCAAGCGTAGTTCGCGGCGTTTTGGCAAAAGAGTGCGACGCGCTTTTGGAGCCGTTTAGAATCTGGCAAAAACGCGCGTTCGTCCTATTCAAATGGGCGCAGAGGTTAAACGCGACGATCGATGCGGGCAAAATCAGTTGCGATTTGGCGTTGGATGAAACGCATAAGTTGCGTAGTTTGTGCGATTTGCTTGCGATCGGCGGGAATACGGCGCGAATCGATCGCCCGATCTTAGACGCGAGGCGCGTTAATGGCAGAGCGCCAAACGTTTTGATCGTTTCGCGGCGGGAAGATTTTGATCGAAGTATTCCGCTTTTTGGCGTGGACAATCGTAACGTTCGGATCGCGCCTAGTTTTGAGGCGGATTATGGGTTTGTTTTAATCGAGGGCGGTAGCGGACTGCTAAACGCGCTTGCCGATCGGATCGACTGGTTTTTATGCTATCAAAGTTTAGCGTTAAGCGGCGGCAAACAATCGATAGATTTTAACCGCCGTTTGGAGCTTTTGCATAGCGATACAATCGGCGATAATCTAAAACTATGGCTTAAAACTTAAGGTATTTTGCGCGCTTTGCCGTCGTCAAAAGAACAGATCGCGAAATTTTAAAATTAGATCGCGAAAACCTAAAATATTCTTCATCTCGAATTACCCGCGTTCTCTTTTTGAAACTCTTCGATCGTTTTTTCCGAGTTGTCCGATTTGCTAAATATAACATTGTGGCTTTCATAATCGCTCGCGTTCATAAAAACGCGATCGCGGCGCGCTTCTATATTGCTTCGATCAATTTTATTTTCTTTAGAATAGTCCCCTATTGCTTTAGGATAGTCGTTTAAGCTTGCATAGGCAAGTTCGCGATTATGATACGCCTCTTTAAAACTTGGATCAATCTCGAGCGCTTTATTATAATCTGCGATCGCCCTATCATAATCGCCTAAATTGTAATAAGCGTTTCCGCGATTATAGTAAGCTTCTTTGTAATTTGGATCAATCTCGATCGCTTTATTATAATCCGCGAGCGCATTCTAGCGATCGCCTAAACAGTCATAAGCATTTCCGCGATTATGATAAACCTCTTTAAAATTTGGATCAGTCTCGATCGCTTTATTATAATCTGCGATCGCCCTATCATAATCGCTTAAATTATAATAAACGTTTCCGCGATTATAGTAAGCTTCTTTGTAGTTTGGATCAATCTCGATCGCTTTATTATAATCTGCGAGCGCTTTCTTGTGATCGCCTAAATTATAATAAACGTTTCCACGATTATTGTAAGCTTCTTTGTAATTTGGATCAGTCTCGATCGCTTTATTATAATCTGCGATCGCCCTATCATAATCGCCTAAATTTTTATAAGCGTTTCCGCGATTATGATAAACCTCTTTAAAATTTGGATCAGTCTCGATCGCTTTATTATAATCTGCGATCGCCCTATCATAATCGCCTAAATTATAATAAGCGTTTCCGCGATTATAGTAAGCTTCTTTAAAGTTTGGATCGAGATCGAGCGCTTTGTTATAATCTGCGATCGCTTTCTTGCGATCGCCTAAACAGTCATAAGCGTTTCCACGATTATTGTAAGCTTCTTTGTAATTGGGATCAGTCTCGATCGCTTTATTATAATCTGCGATCGCCCTATCATAATCGCCTAAATTTTTATAAGCGTTTCCGCGATTATAGTAAGCTTCTTTGTAGTTTGGATCAATCTCGATCGCTTTATTATAATCCGTGATCGCTTTCTTGCGATCGCCTAAATTATAATAAACGTTTCCGCGATCATTGTAAGCGGCGGCGTTTGTGGGATCGCTTTCGATCTCTTTGCTAAAGCGTTCAATCTGCGCTTGATACTCTTCTGACGATGACGGCGGCATTTGCTTTCCTAATTGATTGTCGTATTTTACATTTCTTAGACTAACTAAAACCGATCATAGCTTAGATATGTTTGCGCAAAACATATTACGCGCTAAAAGCGCTATACCGAAAGGGATTGATATTTGCAAAAGCGGATTGATTTTGTCGAGTAAAGCAAACGATCGCGGAACGGAAAAGCGCCGCGATCGCGTTAAGCGGAATTAACGCTTAAAGTTTGGTAGCGTTTTTGGCGAGGTAATCGGCGACGCCTTTATGATCGGCTTTCATACCCTCTTCGCCTTTATGCCAACCCGCGGGGCAAACTTCGCCGTGTTCGTTCGTAAATAAAACGGCGTCGACAACGCGCAAGGTTTCATCTACGTTACGTCCGATCGGCAGATCGTTGATCGTCGCGTGGCGGATTTTTTTATCCTTCGCGTCGATAATAAACGTGGCTCTGAACGCGACCGCGCCGGGGTGTTCCACATCGTAGGCTTTAACGATAGCGTGATCTACGTCGGCTACAATCGGGAATTGGACTTGTCCAATCCCGCCGCTATTAACGGGGGTGTTTTTCCACGCCCAATGGACGTGTTCGCTGTCGATCGACACGCCGATCACGTTGAAACCGCGATCTTTGAACTCTTTAACGCGCTTATCAAAAGCGATAATCTCCGAAGGGCAGACGAACGTAAAATCCATTGGCCAGAAAAACAAGACCGCGCCTTTCGATCCGATGTTCTTGTAAAGCTCGAAATCGGCGATCTCGCCGTTTGGAAGAACGGCTTTCGCCGTAAAGTTTGGGGCTTCTGTTGCTATAAGCGACATTGCAAATCCTTTAATTGTGGTTTATTGAAAGGAAAAGAGTAGCCAAAACTAACTTAAATAATAATTATTCTAAATTGATTTGGGCGCGTTTTGGCTTTCCGCCCTATCCCTGACGCGATCGGCGCGGAGAATGAGAATATATAAAACGCATATACAATATCTTATAAAAGCGAAACTAGACAAAATCGCCGCGATCCGCTCCAAACTATAGCGCGGGGCGACGGCGCGTTCGCCGTCTAACCGCGCAAAAGCCATAGCCGCCCGCCACTAAATACAAAAAAGCGGCGTTTTGGTTAATTGATCGATTGCGGTCTGCGTTTCAAAGAGGCAAGCCAAGGCGGGTCTTTTCTCCCTATGGTTTTTTCCAGCCATAGCTTAAGCGCTTCTATCGCGTTTATAAACTCCGCCGATTTATTCTTTACGACGCCTTTATCTATAATCTGCGTTGCGTATCGTATCGAGTATTCTAATTCATTCGCAAAGTAAATGTGCGATATATCCAAGATTTCCGCTTCTCTCCAAACGTTCTCTTTAATTATTGCGCCCTTTTCGTTTATACATTCTATATACCTATCCATTTCCAAATCTTTCATAGAAAAAAATATATTATAGAATCTGATATTATTATGAACTTCGGAGAAATCGCCGCCGTTCGACGCATCTTTAAGTTTTTCGCGATCCCATTTTTCAAAAGCAAACTTTTCTTTGGCGAAGTTGTAAAACCAACAGTAAATCGACATTTTTAATTCATAATATAGGTAGTCGAAAATAGCGTTAATATCGCCGCGGTTCCACATACCCGCAAATTGTTTCATATCGTATTTTAATTTTGGAGCGGCGCAAAATTGTATCGGCGTATCGATTAAATGTTTTGTGGGGGAGTATTTCAAATCGATAAAGAGCGGATTTGAGGTTTTACCGCAACTTACGCATTTTGTTATAACGTCGACGCCTCTAATATCGTCCGTTCCCGCTCTTGGCTCGTAGGTAAATTGAACGCTAAACCATTCGTTTTTACAGACGCATTTTTTCTTTTTCGGATATCCGTCTTGAATAACGTCATACCAGTAATCGATACTATCGAGAATCAGATAATTTTTATTCGTTTTCGTCGTTAATATGCCAACGCCCTCGTTTTGCGACGCGCGAAACTGAAAAACCGCCTCGCCCTCGTCGGTTACAATATCTTTTAGTATCTCTGTTTGCATTTTTTACTTGTCCAAAAACGGTTCTTTGCGTAAATGCAAAATAGGAAACGCCTCGCCAAACGCGTCGCGTTCGTCTCTGCTTAATATCTTAAATCCGCGCTTTTTATAAAACTCTAGCGCCTGAACGTTTTGTTCGTTTACATCGACGTATAAAGCTCGTAATTTATCCGTTGCGTAAGCGACCAATCGCGCGCCTATGCCGCGTCCCCTATGTTCTATCGACACAAATAACATCTCTATCTTATTATGAGATACTCCCATAAAGGCAAGCGGTATATTATCGCCGCCGAAGACGACGCGCAAAATCTCGATCTCTTTAAGGGCGCGTTTTACTTTAGGCGTTAGATTTTCTATATCTAATTTTGATAGAAAATCGTGCGTCTTTTCAACGCAATCGCACCATAATATCAATAGTTTTTCTAAGAGTTCGTCGTCTCTATTTTGCATAGCGACAGTTTTTATTTTAGTCGTCATTTTTTAGAAAGATTAACTCGATCGGCGATCTTGCCATATTCCAAAATTACGACTCTTTCGGCGCGTTTTGCCACCTCTTGATCGTGCGTTACGACTATGATAGAGCTTCCTTCGTCGTTTAGGCTCTTGAAAATATCCATAACGATCTTTTCGTTTGCTTCGTCCAGATTTCCCGTCGGTTCGTCGGCTAAGATCAATTTGGGATAGTTGATCAGCGCCCGCGCTATACATACGCGCTGTTGCTCGCCGCCAGAAAGCTCTTTGGGTAGGTGTTTGCTTCTGTCCGCTAAACCTACGCGATCAAGAGCTTTTAGCGCCTCTTTTTCATCGACGATACTATGGTAATACTGCGCGAGCATGACGTTTTGCAAAGCGGTTAGATACGGCGCTAAATGAAACTGCTGAAAAATTAGTCCTATCTTTTCTCTTCTAATGGTCGTGAGCGTTTTTAGGCTCGCCCTCGATATATCTTCGCCGTCAAAAATCACCGAGCCTTTTGAGGCGCGATCAAGGCAGCCGATTATATTCATCATAGTCGTCTTGCCCGAACCCGAAGGGCCCATAATCGCGAGCCATTCGCCCTCTTTTACTTCTAAGCTAACGTTTTGCAACGCCGCTACCTGATCGTATATCACCGAAATATCTTTAAGCTCTACAATACTCATAACCTATTCTCCTCTTAACGTTTCGATCGGATTTATATTTGCCGCGGAATAAACGGGAAAGATCGCCGCTAACGCGATAAACATAAGAGAAATGATCGTCGATATAATCGCTAAAGTAAAGCTAAAGCTAACCGATACGCTAAATACCGAAACGCTTGTAAAATTAGCGAATATATATCCTAATACGCAGCCAAACGCGCCGCCCAAAAAACCCAAGATCAGCGACTCGGATAAAAACTCGATTACGATCGCTTTACTATCCGCGCCCAGAGCTTTTTTTAGCCCGATCTCTTTTAATCTCTCCAAGACGATCGCCGTCATAGTGGTGGAAACGCAGATCATCGTTAAAGCGAGGACTACGATCGTAGCTAACGCGACGAGCGCTTCAATTTTTTTAAGCGTCGTCGCCTCCGAATTCGCCACTCGTTTGACTAGCTTTGACGTTAAATTAACAAACCGATTTTGCAACGAGTTTTTTAACGCTTCTAGCGCCTCGCCCGATAGGCTTGCGCTAACTTCCGCGAGATCGATTAAATAATTATCGCCCAACGCCGCAATATCAAGATATAAAAAACCGTCTCCAGAGCCGCCCGTTTTTATTATGCCGCTAATCGTAATATCTTCGTCTATATCCTCCAATTTTGCGATCGATCCGACTCCTAAATCTAGTTGATCGGCTAGATCCGAACCTAAAAGCGCCTCTTTTGCGTTCTGCGGCGTTTGCCCTTCGATCTGCCAATATGGATTAACGATTATCGCCTCGTTTAAGTCCGTATATGCCAACGTCGTCGAACGATTCTTAAAACGCATACTCTTATAGGCGTATGGCGCGATTCCTACTAAGCTCTCTTTTGGCAGAAACTCTTTGATTCTTGCTATATCCTCTTTTGAAAGCGGTTTATCGCCTACTATGATCATATTCGCTCCATAAACGCGAAATGCTTTAGCGAGGCGATCGGGCAGATCGTAGTAGATCGTTAGCATAGCGAATAGCGCCGTAGCGCCGATCGCGATAGCTAAAAAAGCGCTTGTTGCCCGCGATCGCCCGCGCGTAAAAAACGCGAACAACATTACAAGAAAGAACTTGGCGTTAGAGGCTTTAGCCATGAAGCGTAACCGCGGGGCGCGTCGATAGTAAGACTTTCATAGCTGGCACGCTACCTAAAACGACGGTAATAATTACGAGAAAAACGAGAATTGGAACGGCTAATATATTTGGTTCTATATTGGCGCTAAAGACGATATGCCCTATAAGAGAGGCAAGTTGCAATCCAGCGAAATAGCCGACAAGCGAACCAAGCGCGGCGGCGATCATAACTTGCGTCAATACCATAAAGATAATCTCCATATCAAGCGCGCCGATCGCCTTTAGCAAACCGAACTCTACGCGTTTTTCCATAACGTAAGAGGTTACGAGATTAGAAACGCCTAAAGCGGAGCAGGCAAGCGCCAAAACGGTTAGCAGAAGCATAAGAAGTTGAATTTTATTTAATATAGAACCTTCGGATTCCGATATTTGCAAAACCGCTTTAGCTCTAACGTTTGGCAAGGCCTCTTCTATCTGAAATACGATAGAGCTAATATAGGCGGTGCAATACCACACTTCGCGCTCGTCGACCGAAAGATTTTCGGGGTCTTTTGCCGCCTTACGCGCCAGATCGTTTGCGGGCGTGGTTAAAGCGCTAAGATCGATATAAGAAACCTTATCGAAATTTCCAGAGATCTCTTGGGCGGTTTTTAGCGGTATGTATATTTCGCCGTCTTCGTTTCCTCCTGCGGAAAAGACCCCTTTAACGAGATATTTTTCTCCTTCTATTTCGACGTAATCGCCCGTTTTTAGCTTTAATTTTTTAGCGGCGTCGCTCCCTAACATAACCTCTTTTGTCGAATCGTCGCTTATCCATTCGCCGTCGTCGATATGCCACCACGATTTTAGATTGATAATTCCCGTAATAACCTCGTCGCCCGTTGGCAGTTTCATCGTTTTATTAAACCACGTTCCCACAAGGCGAAACTTTTCGCCGTTAATAGTCGTATCAACGGGCAAGAACGGAGCAAAGTCCACTATATTATTCGCCCAAAAGATCGTTTTTACTTGCAATACGTCGTTTTCAGAAATAAAGCCCGAAAACTCCTCGCTCTCTTTTTCGTCGCTATAAACGTCGGATAAGATCGCTAAGGAGCGCGGACGAACGACTATATTAGCGCCGTAGGCTCTTAGCTCTTGATTGACCTTATCGCCTACGTCAAACATAGCGTTTAACATAGCCGTTGCGACCGAAACGCCTAAACCAACCGTTAAAGCGATTGTTAAAAACTTGCCTTTCTGCCGCGAAAAAGCGCCCTTGATCATTTGGAAAAACATTATTTGAACCTACCTTCCTCTTCCTCTAGCGTAGAGACGTAGATATTAAGCATAGAGTTTGTGATCTCGTAAGCGAAAGGTATCGGGTTGCAGCCGCCGCGAAAGCCGATTGTGGCGGTGTTAATCGCTACGCCGCAACGCGAGCAGATAACCTTATCATCGTCTTCGTAATAGCCGCTTACGCCGCATATTTCGCAAGCGTCTAACCCTACGCCATAGCCGCCGCGTTTTTTCTTAATAATAAGAAATTTAACGTCCGTTCCGCTCTTGGTTTTATAAACGTATCTTCGTAAATGTCCGTCGTCAAACTCATCTAGCGAAAACGATATTACGCCCTCTTTATCGCTAACGCTAATCAACGGCGAAAGCTCTATGTTCTCTTTGTTTAGCCACGCGCCGCCCTTTGAAAATAGCGCCGCGCAAATTAAAAAGAAAAAGGTTAAAAAAACAAAACGCCGTCTTTTTCTTGAATCGGCGATCTTTTTTCTTATGATCGCGGGGTTTGCCCCCTCGAAAGTTTGCAGTTTATCCCATAGATATAAAGAAAGCGCTATTAACGCGGCAAAAGCGCAGACAAGGTAGAAAATTATATCCGCGCGATCCTCTATAAAAAAAGCTACGTCCGTCAGCCAATCGTAATCTGGGATCATTCTGCGTCCATAAAGGATAAAAAAGGTCGTTATCAGTTTGCTAACTATAACTAAGATAAAAATAAAAACGGAGGAAAAAGTTAATATCTCTTTGGGCGCGTTAAACGATATTTTATAAACGCAATAACAAAGAACGATCAGCGTTAAAATCGGCAGGCTATATCCGAATACCCTAAGCCCGAATTCGCGATCGTAGATGTTGTCTAGCCCGTTTGCAAACTCGAACGGATAGATAAAAATATCTGGCATAGAGTAGGCGATCGCTAAAAATAGCGACGGAAGAACGATAGCGCTCGTTAATAGATTAAATCTTTCTAAGCGCGATCGAAAAGCGATAATAATCGTTAAAGCGATCAGGAAAATAATAAGCGGGATCGATACGGATAGATCGTAATACTCTCGCGTTAGCGATTTTGGCGCGTATAGCCTTATAATAGCTACGGCAAGAGCGACGAAAAAGCCCAAAGAGACGCTAATAGACAGCGCTTTTGAGTTTATCGATTTCGCGTAAATACCAAGCGTAATAGCGATTAAAATAATCGTGAAAAAAAGCGTATCTATAACATTAACTAAATAGTGAAGCAATTTCTACCTTTCAAAACGTCGATTAGCGCAAAACGCCCCGATCGGCGTAACGTCGATCAGGGCGTTTTTTGAGACTAAAACGAGAATTATACTCTATTTTACCACTTGCGCGGAGTCCATTTGAAGTCCCAGCTAACTTCGATAGGCTTATCCCAAAATCTGCCGTCTACGCCCGTCTCTTTATCGACGTGTAGCAAATAGCCCGACGACTTCGAGGGGTTTTCGACGATAAAGGTGATTTTATACGTTCCCGCGCCGTCAAGTTTGATGTTGTTGCCGTAGTGAGGACCGTCGCTCGCGCTCATAGGCATAAAGGTGCCTTCTTGCACTTTTTTGCTACCGTCTTTTTGAATCTTGTATTTCACGGAAAGGAAAGGAACAAAGTCGCCTTCGCCAAAGCCAAGTTTTGTCCCTTCTTTATTTGCGGAAATATCCGCTTCCATATGCATATCCGCCTTGTTTTTGGCAAGATTGCCCGCTAGAGTTTTAGGCTCCATATCGACGGGCTGAAAATATACGCCCGCGATGTGCAAAGGTCCTACGTCGAATTCGTCGCCAAGCGGGAACTCTTCAAAGCCCGCCGCTTCGGAAGGGTGAACGTGCGCATCGTCCGCCGCGAAAGAGGCGCTAGGCAATACAGCCAGAGCGCCCGCCAAGAAAACTTTTGAAACTAAGGTCATTTTGATCCTCCAAAATATGATTACAATCTCTTAAAAAGAGACGTTTAATTACGGCTTAAAAACGTTAAACCGAAACCTAAAATCGATCCGAACAAAATCCATTCGACTTACGGCGGATGGACTTTTATAAAAGAGGAAGCCATTACGCCTTACTCGCCTTTCTTGAATAGTATAAAAAAGAGAATACCGCCAACGCCAAAAGCGCGATCTGCGGAACTAGCGTTTCTACTGTGGGATATACGCCTAAAATATCGATTGTGGGCGCAAAAGAAACGGGCGTAACGCTAACCGCGTCGGCTTCTTGCAACTCCTTAACGCCGCCACCCGCAAAGGCTACGCATATCAGATA
Organism: Helicobacteraceae bacterium; assembly: GCA_031273735.1. GTDB lineage: Bacteria > Campylobacterota > Campylobacteria > Campylobacterales > SZUA-545 > JAIRNH01. Next base: position 4,217 of record JAISRI010000123.1, on the reverse strand, counting down.
CATAAATATGCTCGTTCCTATAAAAAACGGCTTTAGAGGAAGGCGAAGCGATCCGAAGCGAATCAGCGCGAAAACGGCGACCAAAATCACGCAACCCGCGCCAAAACCAAACCAAATCATCTGTTCGTAGCTCTTATACTCCGCGAAAAGCGCTTGAAAAAATAAAATTACCTCCGCGCCCTCTCGAAAAACCGCAAGAAACGCCGCGAACGACAAGGCAAAAACGCTTCCTTTAGTGATCGCGCTTTTTACCTTGCCTTCGATATAGCTTTTCCACGCCCCTTCGCTAGACTTTGAGATCATCCAATTGCTCACAAAAAACAGTACTACTACGGCGGTTAGCATAGCGACGCCCTCTACAATCTCCTGCGCCGCGCCGCTAATCGTTATGACTTTTGCGATCAGATACGCCATACCGACGCTTGCCAGGATCGCTAAAACCCCGCTCGCATAGACGGGTTTTGAGTATTTTGCGTTGCCGGAACGGACAAGATAGGCGACGATCGCGGCTATGACCAAGATCGCCTCGACCCCTTCGCGCAACATAATAAGTAGCGCCGCGATAAACGCGCCCCAACCGTCGATCTTGATGCCGTCAAGCAGTTTCGCGTCCTCGTAGAGCCAAGCGGTTAGCTGATCGACTTCGCGCTTGACCTCCGAAGCGCTTTTTTCGGCGCTCATAGCGTTTTTGATAATGACGAATTGATATTCGACGACGCTTGCGCGTTTGCCCGATATTTTGGAGAGCGTGGCGCGTTCCACGCCGTATTTTTCGTAGTAGCCAAAATAGGCGTTATTGACTAGCTCTTTTGCCTTCGCAATATCGCCTTTTACGTGTGCGTCGTAGGCGGAGCTTAGAACGCTGTCCATTTCGGAAACAATCTCGTTCCAGTTGGCAAACTCTTTGCGATCTGACGCGCTCTTTTCGCCTCCAAGAATACTTAAAATGTCCGCTATCGCGCCGATTTGCGTTTTTGCGTTATCGGGGCTTTCGTCGTTGTCTATAATGTAACGAAAGTCGTCGAAATGCCGCTCCATCTCTTCGCGGTATTTTTCGGGCAGTCGTTCAAACGCGCCGTCGATCCTGCTTTTGGCGGTTTGCGCGTCTTTTGCGACGTAAGAATCATACGCCGCGTTTAGTTCGCTTAAAACCCCTTCTTTAGCCGCGATCCACTCCGCGTCGACTTGCGCGTAGGCAGAAACCAGCGGCAGAAAATAAAAGGTTACGGATAACATTAGTCTTTTCATCAAATTGCTCCCTCATTCTCAATATCACGAAGCTGATAATCAGTATCGCAATAATTGTATATCATTTTTGCTTAAACTAGCGATTTTGAATTTGGGTTTCTTTGTAACGACTACCGACAAACCCTTTTGGTTACGTCGATCGCGAGCAATGCAATTCGACTGCGGCGCGAAGCCTAAAGATAAGGTCAATTTAGCCTAATTGTTTAACGTCCATCGAAAATATCGCCCAAAGACGCAAAGCGTTAGCTTCGGCTTATAGCTTACCCACATAGTATTGGTTCTAACTGGCGGTGGGCGTATCCCCATATTACGATTATGCGGTTAATGGATCGCTCTCTTAAGATGACCGAACGCTCCTAGCGGTTAAATCTCCGCCAACCGCTCCGATCGGCGCAAACGCCTTAGCCAAATCTGGCTTTGACGCAGCGGTTAAGTTCGCCGCCGCTAATAACGTTACATACGATCGTCGTTTCGCTTTTACGCATTTACGCTCCTTTGTCTTAATTGTCCGATATTGGCTAATACCGCGCCTAAACCTTTCCAATCGATATTGTTCGCTTTATCGTTCGGGTGGGTTCTGCCCTCTATAGCGGCGTGTAGATTATGCTTACGATCGTTTTCTTGCCTTGCTCGCATTGCCTCATAAGCCGCTCCAGCCGCTCCAATCGGAGCAAACGCCTTTGCCAAATCCAAACCTTGCGGCTTTATCGGTTTTGCTTCGCTCGTAGGTTTTGAAGCGGCGGCGGGCGTTGTAGCTTGACTCTTTAAGTTAGCCTGCGGTATAGTTTTCTTTGCGGTAGGCACTAACTCGCCGCCCGAATAAGGCGGAGTTCGGTTTTTAGACGTTAGAGCGGGGTCTATCGTTTTATTATTGGCGGTAGAAGCTGGCTCGTTGCCCGAATAAGGCAAAGACAGAGAGGCGTCTGCCGTTTTCTTTGCGGTAGGCATTATCTCGCTACCTGAATAAGGTAGTCGGTTTTGGACGTTGAGAGAAGGGTCTATCGCTTCCCTAGCCCTCTCTTTTTCAAGCATAAGCGTCGGCGTTCCTTTTTCTTTAATATACATATCAAAGAAAGCCAATTCGTCTTTACCCGTTCTTACCTCCTCGACCACGACGGCTTTTCCATTAACCTCTTTGGTATAACGAATAGCGGGAGTTTGATTGCGCGTTGCCCCGTAACTAACCCGATCGGGGTTTTCCACAATATCCATATACCTCGCTATATGTTCAAGCGTGATAGGCGTTTGTTGCCTTTGCGTTTCTTTGGGAATAGCGCCGTGTTGGTTAAGCGTATGTCTTACCTGATAGCCGTCGATCGTATGCTCGACGTTATCGGGATATTTGAACTCGCCAAGCTCTATGCCCTCTTTCTTAAAACCCTCGCGGATTTTACTTAGCTCCTCTTTTGAAACTTTACGGACGGGAATACGCTTGTTAGAGCCGTCTATCGCCTTTAACTCGTCGGGTTTAATCTTTCTCGTAATATAGACAAGCTCTTTGCCCTCGTTCTCGATACGCTTTAATAGGCTTTGCGGCGTTTCGTCGCCGTAGCGTCCTAAAATCTCTTTTTCTTTGCCTACGCGCTTAAACCAAAAGGTATCGTATTCGCCGTTATGCTCCAACGCCTCGAAGCCTATGCCGTAATCGCTCTTTAGGGTTTTTATCGCGTCGCCTGCGCCTAGCCGCGCTTTATCTTTAATGCTCGCCGCCAAACGCTTGTGGAAATTTATATGCGTTTCTTCGGGATTAACGTCGAAGCTCTTATATGGAAACGTCTCGGCTCGTTTTTCGGCGTTCATACCGATTCGCGCTTCGACCGCTCTCGCTTCCGCTTCGCCGTGTAGCTTTCTGTATTCGGCGAAGCCGTTTGGGCGCGGGTATGGCGATTTCGCTATTTCTTTGATTTCGTCCGCGCTTTTATTTTTGAGTAGCTCCAGAACGTCCTTAGCGGGAACCCCCGTTCCTCGCGTTTCGTCCTTGGCGATTTCGCCAAGAACGTCCAAATTCATATTTCTCATACCGAGTGGATATTCCCAAAATACCTCTTTGGCAATATCCGCCGCGATTATCTCTTTATCTTTGGGCGTTAGCTTCTCGTAAGCGATACGCCGCCCGTCTATAATATCGCCGCCTTTGGCGAAGCCCTCTATATGCTGAACGGCGTGCTGTATCTCGTGCGCGAGCGCCGTCTTATCAACGGAGTTTTTTATTAAAAGCGCCTTATTGACATCGTCATACGCCGCGTCGTAATAGCTTGCGAAAGGGACTTCATCAACCCTATAATTTTTTAGTTGCGGGTAACGCTCGAATAGCTTTGCGTGTTTAACGACGTCGCCTAGTTTAACCTCTTTGCCTCTATAGCGCATTTTTGTTAATAGCGCGTTTCTTATTTCCATCGCGCTATCGTCGATTTCAAACTTCCACTTGCCGTCTTTGTCTTTATACCAACCCGTTTGACTGAAAATCCTCTTTTCGTCTTTGCCTTCGAGCGTTAATTCTTTGGCTTTCGCAAGAGGCGATAGAGGAGCGTTCGCCGCTCTCTCGCCCGCGAATATTCCTTTTATATCCGCGCCTTGTTCTTTTATCGCGCCCGTTCCGCTTTTAACCGTCCCGCCGATATTAGGTTTAACCGCTGTCGTTTGCGCTTTAAGAGTTTGCGGGGTTAGCTTAGAGCCTATCGCTCTACTTGCTCCAAATCCAACAGCCGCGCCCATTAAACCTTTCGCGGGGTTATAAACGATATTCCCGTTTTCGTCCTCCTCGAAACCAAACGCCGCGCCCGCTAAGCTCTTGCCCGCTATCGGGTGGGAGTAGATTGCGCTACCTCTCTCTCCTATGCCGAGCGTTCCCGCCTCGTTATTTCGGACTAGCCGCGCAACCTCTTGCAACGCCATAGCGTCCCGCGCTCCTAGAAACTCTATTGCCGCGTCAATCCTATCTAGTTTGATACTATCGCCGAACATAGAGG
>JAISRI010000066.1 GCA_031273735.1 Helicobacteraceae bacterium | reverse complement strand
TATCTCTTGAACGTTAGGAATAGCGTAAAAGTTGATATTGGCGGTTAAGTTATGCTCTGTAGTTGGAGAGCTTTCGTTTGCTTTATACCAAGTCGTTACGCCAGAGTTTAGATCGTTAGTGTTGATTGTTCCACCCGCTACTTTTGTTGCTATAAAGCCTAAATTAGCGTCGTAGAAGCTAACCTTGTAAGGCTTTACGATTTGAACTACGTCGCTTGTTTCGCTTGCGGTTTTATTTCCCGTAGAGTTATCGTTTGTATTGGTAACGATAACATAGTAATAACCGCTTTGAGTTGGCGTAAAGGTTGGGTCTGTAGCGTCTAAACTTTCTATAAGCGTTCCGTTGCTATTACTATTTTCCGTATGGCTATACCATTGAAAAGTTAGATTTCCGCCGTCGCTTACGCTTGCGTCCACGCTTAAAGGGGTAACAAAATCATCTACATTATAGGTTACGTCTATAGGTTGAACGTTAATCTTTGGAGTTCTTGCGTCGATAGTTATTAAATTGTAACCGATTAAAGCTAAAGCAAAAATTAAAGCGAATAAAAGAATAACGACGTTAAAAGCTCTTTTTAACGCTTTATGGTAAAGAATAGTCGCTTTCTCCTTCCAACGTTTTAAGAAAGGAAATAACGAGAGTCGAGACATAGAAGCTCCTTTGGAAGACAAATTGATTGAGATTGTAGCGGAAAAAGATAAAATAAAGCCGAAGCGCAACGATCGTCGCATTATAAACCTTTTTTATAAGGCAAAACCTACATAAGCGGTCGTTCCCGCGCGTTAGCGTAGCGCTGTTATGGAGCGGGCGCTTCCTCCGCAATTGCCGCTTCCTGCGGAAATTATCGCTCCGTCGCGGGAATGACGAGAGCAGACGCGCTACGCTAAAGCGCGGGCATGAATGTATTGTAGTTTTTGCTTTGTTAAAGACGATTTTTTTGAACGCGGCGATCATTGCGTTTAATATATAAAGCCTTCGCGCAAAAGGCGGTTGCGGATAAGAGCCATAGCGGAGTTTTTATTTTTACACCATAGCGGGGCGATTAGCGCGTCGCTATCGACGCCGGCGCTAATTCGTTGATAAACGATATTTTTTGGAAAGCGTTTAATCGATTTTACTAAAAGATCGAGGTATCTTTCAATAGAGAGCGGCTCAAAGCTCTCTTTGGCAATCGCCGCGTTTTTGACAATATAAAGCGGGTGAATCTTGACCGCGTCAATACCTAACTTTGAAACGCGATTGACGGTAGTTAAAATCATATCGTCGGTTTCGTTCGGCAGTCCAAAAATTAGATGAACGCAAACGCGAATCCCAAGCTCTTTTAATTTAATAATCGTTTCGCTAACCGTTTCAAACCTTTCGCGACGATTGATCGACTCAAGCGTTTCGTTATGCGAGCTTTGCGCGCCGATTTCCAGCCAAAGATAGGTCTTTTTATTAAGCTCGTCTAGGTATGCCAACGTAGAAAAATCTATGCAATCCGCTCTAGTTCCTACGCTAATTCCTATGCACTCTTTTTGACGTAATGCGGCGCTATGCAAAACGCGCAAAGTTTCGATCGGTGCGTAGGTGTTTGAAAACGATTGAAAATAGGCTAAAAAACGCTTAAAACCTAACGCCTTAAACGCTTCTACGCCGCTTGAAAATTGCGATTGAAGCGCGTCGATTTGCGCTTCTAAAGTAACCGATCGCGGCGTTTTCGCAAAATTGGGGCTGAAGGATTCGTTAACGCAGTAAGAGCAACCGCCGCGCCCAAATCTACCGTCGATATTAGGGCAGGAAAAGGAGGGAATCGATAAGGGGATTTTGCGGACTTTGAAACCAAAATATCGGCGCAAACTCCGCCCGAATGTGGGCAAAACTATCATATATTATGAAAGTAGCGCCCGTCAAAACAGCTAAGACAGAAGTTGTCGCAATTTTGCACGGATTTTTTTAACGCTTCGATCGATAAAAAACGTAAAGAATCGGCTTTAAGATAGGCGCGTATTTCGTCGCTTGACATACGATGACTTATTAACTCGTTTTGGTGAGGCGTATCTATGCCGTAATAACAGGGGAAAGTTATGGCGGGAGAGGCGATTCGCATATGCACCTCTTTTGCGCCCGCCTCTTTAAGCAGCGAAACGATCTTTTTACTGGTCGTGCCGCGCACAATGCTATCGTCGACAATCACAAGGCGTTTGCCGTGAATTAATTCTTTTATCGGACTTAGTTTTTTCTTGACTTTTAGATCGCGTATCTCTTGAAGCGGCTCGATAAACGTCCTGCCGATATAGTGGTTGCGGATAATGCCAAGCTCGAAAGGCAAACCGCTCGCTTGCGAGTAACCAATCGCGTGCGGAATACTCGAATCGGGAACGGGTATAACCATATCCGCGTCGATCGGATCTTCTTCCCACAAAAATCTACCCAACTCTTTACGAACGGCATAGACGCTTTCGCCAAAGAGAAAACTATCCGGACGAGCAAAATAAACATGCTCGAAAATACAGTGTTTTGGATCGCTTTTTGCAAAACGAATCGATTCCGGTTTTTTGCCGTTTTCAAAAATCACCATTTCGCCCGGCTCTATATCGCGCTCGAAAGTCGCGCCCGCTAGATCGAAAGCGCACGTTTCGCTAGCGACCATATACCCGTCGCCGATCTTTGCGATCGAAAGCGGGCGAAAGCCGTTCGGATCGCGAGCGGCGAAAAGTTTTGTTCGGCTTAAAAAGAGCAAAGAATACGCGCCTTCGACCTGCCGCAAAGCGTCTAAAATCCTTAAACGCAAAAGCGACTCTTTGCTTTTTGCGATCAGATGGATTAGGTTTTCCGTGTCCATAGAACTGCCAAAGATCGCTCCGTCGTCGATCAGAGCTTTGCGAACTTCCAAAGCGTTTGTGAAATTTCCGTTGTGGGCGATCGCCATTTCGCCGAGCGAATAACGGGCATAAACAGGTTGCGCGTCGAGGATCGAATCTTCGCCCGCAGTCGAATAGCGGTTGTGTCCGATCGCGATCTCGCCGTCTAGTTTGTCCATCATAGGCTCGTCATAAACCATAGAAACAAGCCCGCGATTTTTGATTGTCGAGATCTTTTCGCCGTCGCTAACGGAAAGCCCCGTAGCCTCCTGTCCGCGATGTTGCATCGCATACAGTCCGAGATATGCGATTTTAGCCGCTCCCTTAACGCCAAAAACGCCGACGACGGCGCACTTTTCTTTGAGATCGCGCAAGCAAGATCCTTTATAGTCTAAAGTAGTCCTGTATCGAGTAAAGCCCGCTTGGTTGGGATAGCAACCAATTACCCGCTTTGATCGCGCCCGCCGCAAAGGTGGCGCGGCTTGTCGCGGCGTGGCTTAGGCGGATATATTCGCCCTCGCCGTAGAAACCGACCGTATGCTCCCCTACTATGTCGCCTCCTCTAAGGCTAAGCACGCCGATTTCGCCCTTTGATCGTTCGCCGATCGCGCCGTTTCGTCCGCTAACCATCGCTTTTTCCAGCTCGATCTCGCGGGCTTTAGCTACGCTTGCCGCAAGAGTTAGCGCCGTGCCGCTAGGCGCGTCTTTTTTGTGTTTGTGGTGCAACTCCGTAATCTCTACGTCAAAATCCTCCAACGCTTTGGCGGCGCTAAAAACGAGTTTGTTTAGAAGCGCAATGCCTAGCGACATATTCGTAGCGTATAAGACGGGCGTTTTTTCGGCGACTTGTTTCATAAGGTTTTGTTGGTGGGAGTTCAACCCCGTAACGCCGATCACAAGCGGACGAAACCTGCCTTCCAAAGCCGCTTCAAGCAGCGCTTCCGTCCCGTTCGGAGAGGTAAAATCCACGACGACCTCCGCGTCGTTGAGAAACGCGCCTATATCGTTTGTCGCAAGCGTCTGCGGCGGCAGGGAAAAATCAAGCTCTTTTCGCGCGAAAACGCTCGCCAAAGAGTGATCTGGGTGTTGCGCCAGATAGGTCGAAAGCAGTTTGCCCATTCTCCCGCTTGCGCCGTATATGCCAAACCGCGCCATTTTCAGCCCTTTTTATCCAGATAGGCTATCGCGCTTAGAGCGGCGATCGCGCCGTCGCTTGCCGCGCAAACCACCTGCTTTGGCGAGTCGGCGCGAACGTCCCCAGCGGCAAAAAGCCCCTTTACGCTGGTCTGCATTTTAAGATCGACGGCGATTTCGCCCTTTTCATTAACGGCGCAGATAAAACCGCCTTTTTCGTCTTTGAGCGCCTCGTTTTTAACCTCTCTTCCCACGAAAACAAAAACGCCCGTCGCGTTTAGCGTCGTTTCGCCTTTGCCGGCGATCGAAACGATAACGCCGTTTATACCCTCTTTTGCGTCGCCGATCGCTCGGACTACTTTCGCGTTTAAGATCGTTTCTAAATTGGGCGCGGTTTTAAGCCGTTCGATCGTCGGCGGCGCGGCGCGAAAACTATCCCTGCGGTGGATCAGATAGACCTTTTTGCAGATCTGAGCTAGATAGAGCGCCTCTTCTAAAGCCGCGTCGCCGCCGCCTATCACGGCGACCTCTTTATTCTTATAAAAAAAGCCGTCGCACGTCGCGCATACGCTAACGCCGCGCCCGAAATACTCGTTTTCGCCCTCAAAATCGGCTTTTTTGGGGACGCTTCCCGTAGCGAAAACAACGGCTTTCGCGTCGATCGTCTTCGCGTTTCCCGTCGTTAGCCTAAACGATCCGTCGGCGTTTTTGGATACGCGAGCGATCTCTTCGTTTTCTAGTTTTAATCCGAATTTTTGCGCTTGCGGAAACCAATTTTGCATCAGTTCCAGACCGCCTATAACTTCAAGTTGTCCGGGATAGTTTTCTATTTCGCTCGATTGCGTAATTTGACCGCCGGGCATACCAAATTCAAACAAAACGACCTCTTTAATACCGCCTCTCGCGGCGTATAAACCTGCGGTAAGCCCCGCCGGACCGCCGCCTACGATAGCCAATTCCAACATAAAAACTCCTTTGAAAAGAATTATAATAGCGAAGCGCCGCTAGAGTCGCTCGATAAACGTCGCCTGTTTGTAGCGAGCGGCGCTTTGGCGCTCGATAAGCAAAACGCACGGCGAATGCGTGATATGAAATCGATGAACGACGCTTAAAAGCGTGTTTATGCCCGACGTCAAATAAACGGCGCCGTTTTCGTTTGGCTTTCGGTTTTGGGCGAGATCGATCGCTATGATCGGCAGGTTTTTGACGTTGCGAACGCGCTTGATAACGTCGCTTACCTCCTCTTGCAGACTACTAAAGACGATCATAATATACGCCTCTTCTTTGGGAACAAAAACCTCGCTTTCGCCGCTGTAAAAAACCCATTCGCCAAAGTCGATAAAGTTAAAACGCGAAAACTTATGATTATAATACGCGAAGGTTGCCGCCGCCATAGCGGCGACAATAAACGACGAGAAGAAAATGCCTTTATAGCGAAAAAACGCGGCGGGGCAATTCAAGGCTTAAACGACGCTTACTCTTAGGCGTTTGCGCCCTGCGCCAACAGTTTGTCGATCTTCTCTACAAAAAAATGTTTTGGCTGAACGCCGATTATGCTATCCGCCTGTTCGCCTTTTTTGAAAAAGAGGATCGTCGGAATCGATCGCACGCCAAAACGCGCCGCCAACTCCTGATTCTCGTCTACATTAACCTTGCCGATCTTAACTTTGCCTTCGTAAATCTTGGCAAGTTCGTCTACCGTAGGCGTTACCATACGGCACGGACCGCACCAAGGCGCCCAAAAATCCACCAAACTTACGCCCTCTTTGATTGCTTCGTCAAAGTTTGAAACGTTTAATTCAACCGCCGATCCCATAATTTTAATGCTCCTTATTTTTCTTTACAATCGCTAATTTTTCCTAAAAAGGGCTTAAACTATAGATATAGCCGACCTATTTTCCGCCATTTTCGCCCGTCGCGCCGTCAAAAACCACGATATTTGCGAAGCGCTTGCATAACCCTTAGATATTAAAACGAAGTTGGTCAGCGCGTAATGGAGTAGCTTAGAGTCGTCGTTTTTAGCGATCTGGCGCGGAAAAGCGCTTTGAATTTGCGAAGCAAAACCGCGCAAAGACGGACAAAACCGCCTATTAGTAATAACGCCGCCGCGACAATTAAGAGCAAAATTTCCATCGCATACTCATTTTATTGATTTAGCGATAGTTATCGGCAAAATCCGCGTCGTCTTTAGCGCCGTTAATACGGATCGGCAAAGCCGCGAGTATTTCAAAACCTACAAACTGCGGTTAAAGCGTTACGGCGTTAATCTTTCCGCGTAAAAACGACAAGTTTAACGAATGACGCCCGTTCGCACTTTTGGGTGCTGATAGTTGGGCTTTTCATAAACAAAGCCAAAATAATAGACGATCGCGGCGACGGCTATAATCGCCGCGATCAGAGCTAAAATTCTCTCTTTGCTCATTGCGCTTTTACGACAAACTCGGATAACTTTTGAGCCGCGCCGAAGTCTGGATATTTTTTTACGTCCAATACTATTTGCGCGGCTAAGGCGTTATCTTTGTTAAAGACGATCGGCGCCAAAAAATTGATTTCCGAATCGTCGGTCGCTTGCCCTAGCGCCAATATGTTATATACCAACGTTTGGCTATTTTCGTTAATCCCCAACGTCTTTTGAAGATCGGCGCTAAGATCAAAACTATATTCGCGCAAGCGATAAGGATTGATCAGCGTCCATATTAAACCGCTTTTGCTCGCGTCCGCGATCGTGGCGAAAAGCTCGTCGCTTTCATTGAACTCCACCTCTTTAACCTGTTCAAAACCCAAAATCGGGGACTTCAAACTATAAATCATTTTGCGCTCCTTTTTTTACTATTGCAACAGTCTTAAAACCGCTTGTTGTATCGAGTTCGCCTGACTTAGCGCGTAGCTTCCCGATTGAGTGAGAATGCTTTGCTTGCTAAAGTTAGAGCTTTCCGCGCCAAAATCCACGTCGCGGATTCCCGATTCCGCCGCCTTGACGTTAACTTGCGTAACGCTGATATTATTAAGCGTAACTTCAAGTTGCAACTGCGCGGCGCCTATATCCGAACGAATACGATCCAATAACGCGATAGCGCTTTCCGCTATATCCATAACGATCATCGCGCCCTCTCTCGTGGTTACGCCCGATCCGAAATTAGCGTCCGCTTGGTTGTATTGCGCCACGTTGGCAAAACCGCCGCCCGCGTTAATATCGTCTTTGGTAAACATTCCGCGCACCATTCGCAAATTGTAGTTGGCTTGAAAGGCGTTTAGATTGCCGTTGATCGCCCCGCTGTTCGCGTCTTTAACGACTATATCGTTCGCTCGCGTATCGGTAACCATTAGCCGTCCGAAGTTTTTGTGATCGTCCGCCAAACCCGTTACCGCCGTATGCGTTCCGCCAAGCTCGATCCCGCGTCCGTCGGCGGTCGTGAGATTTAGCCGCCCTTCCCAATCCACGCTCGCCGTTACGCCCGTTTCGGTGGTATATTTGTTTATAGCGTTGCGAAGATTGCCGTTGCGATCGGCTTGATCGACCGTTACGTCGCCGATCACGACTCCGTTGATCGTAAGCCCCGTAATAGCTCCAGCCGCAATTTCAGCCGATCCCGTCGATTGCGTTAAATAAGAAGCGCGAATACCGCCGAGAATATCGGTATTTTTATTGATCGTTTCGGCTAAAACCCCGATACCCGTTTTGGCTCCCGAAGAGATTACGACGCTTTCAAGTTTGACGATCTTAGAACCAACCGTAAACTCGAGCGCCACAACCGCCGAAGCGGAGATATTGCTGCTCGATTCGCGCCGCACGGAGCCGATCTTATCGGAGCTTGTCGCGCCGATAGAAACGCCGATCACCTCGTTAGAGTAAGCGCCCACCTCGAAGGCTTTATTGGTGTAGCTACCCGCCAGCATTTTTAGCCCGTTGTAGGAGGTCTGAAACGCGATATTATCGAGTTGCTCGATAAGCCTAATCACGTCGCGTTGAATCGCCGAACGCGAAGCGTAATTTTGCGTATCCTGCGCGGCTTGCGCGGCTTTGGCTTTGATCGTGTCCAAAATCTTGACCTGCTCGTCCATCGCTTTGTCGGCTACGCCGATCATACCGATCGCGTCGTTTGCGTTGCGCATCGACTGCGCCAGTGCGTTTGCTTGCGAACGCAGGCTATCGGCGATCGCCATGCCCGAAGAGTCGTCGGAGGATTTATTGATCCGTAAGCCCGACGAAAGTTTTTCAAGCGACTTAGTAATCTCGCGGTTTGTTACCGCAAGATTAACGTTGGAGTTCATCGCTTTGATGTTTGTATTGATGATGAAGCTCACGCTATCGTCCTTTTTTCGATATAGTTCTTGGCTAAAAAGCATTTGGCGTTCCATATTGGAGAAAAAATGAAAAAATCGTTTATTGGGATAATTTACATAGTTTTATTATGCGGTTGCGCGGGGATAAAGCCGACATTTGACGCGGGCGAATCGCCGCCGATCGCGGAGTCGTTTAACGTTTCAAAAAATCAGAGCGCGATCTATCGCCCCGTTTCGTGGAAGGAGTTAAGCGGCTGGAAAAAGGACGATCACGGCGAAGCGCTGGCTACCTTTATAAAGAGCTGCGAAACGATTAACGCCAAATCGATCTGGACAAAAACCTGCGCCGAAGCCAAAGCGTCAAACGCGGACGATCGCGTCGGAGCGCGGCTGTTTTTTGAAACGCACTTTCAACCATACGAGGTGATCGCCGATGGAAACAGCAAAAAAGGGCTGATCACGGGCTACTATCTGCCGCTATTAAACGGCGCGAAAAAAAAGGGCGGGCGCTTTATCTATCCGATCTATAAAAAGCCCGCCGATCTGGTAACCGTCGATTTAGCCGCGTTTGGCGTAACGGGGCGAAAAAACGTTCGCGGACGGCTAACTAGCGACGGCAAGATCATTGCGTATTACGATCGCGCCGCGATCGACTCCAACGCCTCTTTGCTTGCGGGAAACGAGTTGTTTTGGGTAGACGATCCGATCGGGCTGTTTTTTATGCACATTCAGGGATCGGGCTTGATTCGCGTTTCTAATAGCGAAACTTATCTAGTCGGCTACGCGGAGCAAAACGGCAAACCGTATTATCCGATCGGGCTGTATCTTGTCGAGCAGGGCGAAATAGCGCGGGATAAACTATCTATGCAAAGTATTCGCGCTTGGCTAGAGGCAAATCCAAAGAGATTGTGGCAAACGTTGCACAAAAATCCTAGTTATATCTTTTTTGAAGAGGGCAACGCCAGCGTTGGCGCGTTTGGAGCGCAGGGAGCGCCGCTTTCGCCAAAACGATCGATAGCCGTCGATCCGTCGTTTATCCCGCTTGGCGCGCCCGTTTTTATACGCGCAAACGATCCCGACGGCGATATAAACCGCCTTACGATCGCGCAGGATACGGGCGGCGCGATCAAAGGCGCCACTCGCGCCGATTTTTTCTGGGGCAAAGGATTTGAAGCCGAAGAGCGAGCGGGAAAAATGCGCCTAGAAAGCGCTATGTGGATTTTGCTTCCAAAATAGCTAGGCTTGTCGCGATATTTTCAAAGCCTCCTTCGCGGCTGACGGCTAGAATCCAAAAGGATCAAACAAAATGCCGAAAACTTGCGCATTTTCGATAAAACCTACAAACGCCGTCATTCCCGCGAAGCGCCCGCCGCTTCTCGTCATTCCCGCGTAGGCGGGAATCCAAACCAAAGACCTACGGACAGCGATCGCCTTTGGTTGTTTGTAAGCCTGAATACGCACGACGCAAAAGCCGTCGTATTTGGATTCCCGCTTTCGCGGGAATGACGCAGTTGCAGATTTTGCCAAACAAAGGAAAGGATCGCCGCATTGTTGGAAACGCATTTTAATTTAGGTTTAAGACAAGACCAAATTACGGCGGTTTTTCTCTAAACTTTCGCAACAATAGCATATATTAAACCATTTTAACGTCTAAACCAAAAGGCGGCTTGAAGCGGATAAAAGTTTCGCGGCCAAGATACGAC
>JAISRI010000169.1 GCA_031273735.1 Helicobacteraceae bacterium | reverse complement strand
GGAATGACTGAAACGCGGCGGGTTTTAGGAATACGACGATCTATAATAAACGCGCTATTCAAACAGTCCGTTTACGCTTTCGTTATTAACGATACGGCGCATCACTTCCGCAAAAAGAGACGCGACGCTTAAAACGGTAATTTTGTCGCTGGGACGTTTAAGCGGGATCGTGTTGGTTACGATTAGCTCGTCTAACATTCCCGCTTCCAATTTTTCGTAAGCCAAGCCGGATAAAACGGGGTGAGAACAGCACGCCATAACGCTTGAAGCGCCGCGCTCTTTTAGCGCCTTTGCCGCGCCGATTAGCGTCCCAGCGGTATCTACGATGTCGTCGATCATAATCACGTCCTTGCCGTCTACCTCGCCTATAATATTCATCACCTCCGCGACGTTGGCTTTTTCGCGACGCTTATCGACGATAACAATATCTAGATCGAGCCGTTTCGCGAAACTGCGCGCCCTTGCTACGCCGCCAACGTCGGGCGACGCGACGACGGCGTTTGAAAGGTTGCGCGATCGGATATGATCGGCAAAGATCACCGAAGCGTAAAGATTATCGACGGGAACGTCGAAAAACCCCTGAATCTGTCCCGCGTGCAGATCGAGCGTTACGAGGCGATCGATACCCGCAGTTTCAAGCAGGTTCGCCACCAACTTCGCCGTGATCGGCACTCTGGGCGCGGCTTTGCGATCTTGTCTGGAGTAGCCAAAATAAGGCATAACGGCGATAATGCTATTCGCGCTAGATCGTTTAAGCGCGTCGATCATCAGTAAGATCTCCATAAGGTTGTCGTTTGCGGGCGGACACGTCGGCTGAACGATAAACACGTCTTGCCCGCGCACGCTTTCGCTGATCTGAATGCCGATTTCGCCGTCGCTGAAACGGCTTCTTGTAACCTGCCCTAGCGAATAGTCCATATTGGCGCATATTTCCGCCGCTAAAAGAGGGTGAGCCGAGCCTGAAAAAACCTTAAAACTACTCATCGCGAAGCGCCTTTTGGCGAAATTAAGGCTAAAATTATACCGATTTAGCTCTTTAGGGATAGAATGCGCGAATACCAAATGCGGGAGCTTGGAAAGTGGCGGAGATTATCTTAAACGACAACCATTTTTTGGTATCTCAAACAGATTCTCACGGCAGGATCACTTTCGCCAACGAGGACTTTCTCAAGGTTTGCGGATTTTCGCTAAACGAGTTGATCGGCAAACCTCACAGTATAGTGCGCCACCCCGATATGCCCAAAGCGGCGTTCAAACAGCTGTGGGATACGATTCAAAGCGGCGAAACTTGGACGGGGTTTGTGAAAAACCGCGCAAAAAATGGCGATTTCTATTGGGTCTACGCGACGATTATGCCCGCGACAAACTGCAACGGCGAAAAAGCCTACATATCGGCGCGGCGTAAGCCAAATCTCGCCGAGATCGCCGAAGCCGAAGAGCTTTATAGGACGCTACAATGACAAGAAATAGTAAAAACGCCGTCTTAGCCGCTATCGTGATCGCCGCGATCTTGCTGGCGATTTTTCAGGGTTCGGTCGGCGCGGTCGCGGGCGTTATATTACTCTTTGGCGCGGCGGCGCTTCCGATTCGCGGCGCGCGCAACTCTCAAAAAGCGCTCGAAGCGATCGGGGATTTTAAGGATTTAATCGAGCTTAAACGCAACCAAATGCCCGCTCTTAGTCCAAACGCCGACAAACTTAGCGAGGCGATTTACGGCGTTGCGAAGGACTATGTAACGCGCAATCAGGAGTATATGCTCACGATCGCGCAGGCGATTTTAATTGTCGAACAGGTTCAAAAAGGTTTGCTCTCTTGTCGTTTAAGCGCGGAGCAAAACGATCCGCTTTTATCTACGCTATCAAAGAGCCTTAATAAGATGTTGGACGTTTTTCAATCCTACCTTGTCGATCGCGCTTTGGTCGCTTTTGAGGCGTTCGGGCGCGGCGAGTTTGACAAACGGATCGAAACCGACGATATTCGGTATGAAGTCTTAAAGCTATTTGACGGGATCAACGGCTTAGGTTCCAAACTTCAAGAGATGAACGCTAAAAACGAGGCGGACGCAAAGACCATTACGGAACGCTCCCGCGCCCTTGAGACGGCGATCGACGCGCTACGCGAAGAGAGTCTAAACAAAGCCGAATCGATTGTGAGCGTTTTAATGGGCAAGATCAACGAAACCAGCCAAAAAGAAAACGCTCTTGCGGACAAGCTAATCCAACTTAGCCAAGACGCGGAACAGGTCAAAGGGGTTTTGAGCGTTATCGGAGACATCGCCGATCAGACCAATCTCTTAGCGCTAAACGCCGCGATCGAAGCTGCGCGGGCGGGCGAACACGGACGCGGCTTTGCCGTCGTCGCCGACGAGGTGCGAAAGCTCGCCGAACGCACGCAAAAGAGCCTAGCCGAAACAAGCGCCTCGATTAGCGTCGTCGTTCAGGCGATCGGCGATAGCTCCGACGCGATGAGTCTTAACGCGGCGCAGATGGACTCTTTGGTCGATAGCGTCGAAGAGGTTCAAAACGTAATGCGCCAAGTGGTAACGACGTTGGATCGTTTGCGTCAATAAGATTTATCGTTTGAGCAAATCGACCGTCGAGGAGATAAAAAATCGTTTCGATAACGACGTAGAACGTTTTTCTAATTTAGAGACGGGGCAGATTTCTACGATCGACGCGAAAATTACGCTGGAGTTGATTACCGATACCTCTTTGGCGCTCGTTCCAAACGCGCAAAATCTACTAGATATTGGTTGCGGCGCGGGCAACTATACAATTACGATGTTGTTAAAAAATAAAAACTTAAATTGCGTTTTGATCGATTTAAGCAAACCGATGTTAGACAGAGCTTTTGAGAGAGTATCAGCGGTTACGGGTAAGGTAAAAACCATACAAGGCGATATAAGAGCCGTAGAGTTGCCTAAAAACCGTTTTGATATTATTTTAGCGGGCGCGGTTTTGCACCATTTAAGAGACGACGAGGATTGGCAAAACGTTTTTTCTAAAATATACAAAACGCTTAAAAACGGCGGCTGTTTTGCCATAAGCGATCTAGTAACGCAAGATTGCGAAATTACGACGCAGTATATGCGCGAACGATACGCAGATTATTTACGAAGCGTAGGCGGCGAGGAGTATCGGCGCAAGGTTTTTGATTACGTCGAAAAAGAGGATTCGCCGCGATCGATAAACTATCAACTCGATCTGATGAAAAAGGTAGGCTTTACGCGAGTAGAGATACTTCATAAAAATATATGTTTCGCGGCGTTTGCGGGGATAAAATAAACGGGCGCACAGTTCGCCGCCGCCGCGCTTTGAGCAGGACTTAAAGCGTTTGGGAAGCGACAGGGCAAAGCGTTTTGGAGTTCGGCGCTACGCGCGCTGGGCGGGTATTAAAGCGCCATTCCATCAAATGCTTACGCTTCGTTCTTTTATCAGCGTTTTACGGCTTCGCAAAGCGCCTACATTTATCCGCCGTATGTCGTTATACCCGCGCCTTTAGCGCAGCGCGTCCTTTTCTCGCCATTCCCGCAACAGAGCTATCGCTCTACGCGGGAATCCAAATTAAGTCCCAAGTCCAGCGCATTCAAAAAACCATCTTTAACAAAGCAAAACCCACAAACGCCGTCATTCCCGCGACGGAGCGATAGCCCCGCTTCTGGGGGCGTAAATCGCGGAGGAAGGCGGGAATCCAAATTAAAAACCTACGAATTACGATCGCTTTCGATTATTCGTAAGTCTAAATACGCGCGCTTCGCGCTATTTGGATTCCCGCCTTCCTCCGCGCCTTACGCCGTTCCGCTCCGCTTCTCGGCGGGCGCTACGCGGGAATGACTGTGTTTGTTAGTTTTACTTTGTTAAAGACAGATTTCTGAATATGTTAGATTTTTTAATTTGGATTCCCGCCTACGCGGGAATGACTGTAAATGTTGGTTTTGCCTTGTTACAGGCGGGTTTATAAATGCGTTGGATTTTAATTTGGATTCCAGCCTTCCTTTGCGATGAGCCGCGAAGGAAAGCGCGTATCCATAAAACCGACGAACGTCGCAATCCCCGCATTTATCAAACGTTAAAGCGCAATTAGCGGTTTTTCTGAATCTCGGATTTTGCCCATTCGATTATTTTGAGCGCTTCATCGAGTAGGGTTTTATCGACGTTAGCGTCTTCGCTATCTAATATTTTCTGGCGAGGGGCGTTTGCCGCCAAGTTTGGCGCAAGCTCGGCAAGGGCTACGCCGTCTTCATTTCTTAGCAGAAATTTGCCTTTATCGAATATCAGTTTTTCCGTTTGGCTGTCTTCTGGGCGCGTATCGTCGCTTTGGCAGCCAAGACCTGCCCCGCATCGATTTGAGACTGAGCGCGTATCGTCGCTCTTGGGGTCGAGACCTACCCAAGTGATTTTGTCTTTAATGCCCTCGCATCCTTCATCAGGATATTTCGCGCCTATTCCTATAATCGCGTCGCACTTGGCTTTATTGCGCCGTTGTTCGCCCATGCAATCATATTTGCCAAAGACCAATTTTCCGTTTTCGTCTATCTCCGGATCGTCAATGTGCGTTCGTTTGTAAATCCATATTCGCATATTTTTCCTCCTATGGTTATATGCTAGGGTTATCCAAGACAACCCCATATTTCGCGGCGGTATCGATTTATATTGCGATCGCCGTAACTCTCGATTGCGCGCCAGCCGCCGTATCTTTGTTTGATCTTTTGATTATGTCTCAAACAAGATCCCTCTGCGAGAATTAAACTTTGCTCATTGAAACTCCTTTTTTTTAATTTATCAATCTACTCCAGCCAATAGAGGTAGGGGTAGCCGTCGTTTATAATTCCGCTTGGATCGATCTGCCAAGGGTTTTCGTCGTCGTTACCAAACCTCCAACCTAGACCGCTTGAATAGGTTGATTGCAATTTGAAATCGTCAATTGATTTAGGCGTTCCGTGATAAACAAGATCGCCCGCGTTTGAAAAAACGCCGCCGTTATAATTTGTTTTCATATTATTTAACGCGAAATTGTTTTCGATTGTATTGTCGCTACCGCCTATAAATCCGACTATGCGATTTACATCCGACGATCCGTTTACCTCTTTATTGATCGCGGCGTTGTTTTTGATCGCAAAATTAGAACCATAAACATACCCCGCAATACCGCCTACATTGCTTGTGCCGCTAACGCTTCCCGTAGAGTAGCTATTGGTTATGGTTATGGGGTAGGAGAAGGAGGAGTTAAAAACAATCCCCGCAATACCGCCGACACAGTTTTTTCCGCTAACGTCTCCCGTAGAGTAGCTATTGGTTATGGAGGAGGTGCTAACAAACCCCGCAATACCGCCGACGCCACAAACGTAGCCGCTTTCGCAGTATCCTCCGCTAACGTTTCCCGTTGAATAACTATCGGTTATGGAGGAGGCGCTAACAAACCCCGCAATACCGCCGACATCGTTTGCTCCTCTAACGTCTCCCGTAGAGTAGCTATCGGTTATGGATATAGGAGAGCGGGAGGTGGAGTTGGAGGAAACATGCCCCGCAATACCGCCAACTCTAAAATATCCGCTAATGTTTCCCGTTGAATAGCTATTGGTTATGGATATAGGAGGAGAGGAGTAGATGGGTTCGTTACGAACATCCCCCGCAATACCGCCAACTCTAAAATATCCGCTAATGTTTCCCGTTGAATAGCTATTGGTTATGGTGGAACCGATGATAACAATCCCGGCAATACCGCCGACCCCACTACTTGTTCCGCTAATGTTTCCCGTTGAATAGCTATTGGTTATGGAGGAGGATTCAACATATCCCGCAATACCGCCGACATAGTTTGTTCCGCTAACGTTTCCCGTAGAGTAGCTATCGGTTATGGAGGAGTTATAAACAAACCCCGCAATACCGCCGTTTCTAACGTTTCCCGTAGAGTAGCTATTGGTTATGGAGGAGCTATTACCAACATACCCCGCAATACCGCCGCCTTTAACGTTTCCCGTTGAATAGCTATTGGTTATGAAGGATTCAATAACATACCCAGCAATACCGCCGACAGAGCCTGCTCCTTTTACCCCGCCTTTGCTACTATCGATCGCTACGCCAAGATTTTTGATTTTAGCGCCGTTGTCGATATATCCGAAAAGACCAATGTAGTTGGTTGATGGTCTATTGATCCATAGGTTTCGGATTGCATATCCGTTGCCGTTGAAAACGCCCGTGAAGTATCCATAATCGGTAGATGAAAAGTAGTAACCAATAGGATTCCAACCTTCGCCGTCGTCCTCTCCTAACGTTTCGCTTGTTAGCTCTATATCGTTAAGCAGAATATATTTGCCCCATAGTTTGTTGCGAACGTCGTTTAATTCCGTTTCCGTTCTTATCTCTTGAACGCTAGGAGCAGCGTAGAAGTTAATATCCTCGTTTAAGCTATGGCTTGTCGTAGGCGAACTCGCGTTTGCTTTATACCATTGTCCGCCGCGAAGCGAGCTAGGATTGATCGATCCTTGTTCAATTGATCTTGTTTCAACAAAATCAAGATCGGCGTTGTAAAAGCTAACGTAGTAATGCCCCGCAATTACGGGAGGATTTACCTTGATTTTAGCTATAGCGCTATTTCTTACGGCGATCCGCTTTCCGCTCGCGTTAGTATTTGTGTTGATAACTCTTACAAAATAGTAAGTCGTTCCGTCTGTAGCGGTAGAAGGCGTATAGCTTTCCTCGTTAGCGCCGCTTATCTCGATAGCGCCAATCTCGCTATTTGCGGTATTGCTGAACCATTGATAAGAAAGCGTTCCGCCGTCGCGGACGCTTGCGGTTACGCTTAAAGGCGTAACAGGATCGCCTACATTATAGGTTGCGCTTTGAGGGTGAGCGGTAATGTTTGGCGTTTGCACGGGATTAGCCGTAACGATCACAATGTCGCTTGGAACGCTTGCCGTAGGGTTTCCATTTACGTTATTGTTTGTATTAGTAACGACAACGTAATAATAAAACGTTCCCGCGTTTTCGGTAGACAGCTGATAGTCTGCGCTTGTAGCTCCTCCGATTTGCGTTCCTCCGCTATTGCTATGCGAAGTATTGGAATACCATTGGTAAGACAATGATCCGCCGTCGGGAGAATACGCTCCCACGCTTAACGTTAAAGGATCGTCTATGGCAACGTCCGTATAATACGCGGGTTGCGTAATAATAGCAGGAGTAGCCGCATCTAGGATCGAATCGTTTGTAATCGTAATAGCCGCAACGTCGCTTGTAACGCTTGCCGTCGGGTTTCCATTTACGTAATTGTTTGTATTGGTAACTGTAACGTAGTAGTAAAGCGTTCCGATAGCGTTTGTAGGAGGCGTAAAGGTAGTGGCTATTTCGCCGTCTATTTGCGTTGCGTTTTCCGTATTATTTTCGGTATTCTTATACCACTGATAAGACAATGATCCGCCGTCGCTTACGCTTGCCTCTACGATAAGAGCTTGCGCGGTATCGTTTGGATTGTAGCTTCTGCCTATTGGTTGCGCTGTAATCGTAGGCGTTTGCGCGTCGATAGGCGCGGCGGGATTAACCGTAACGATCGCAACGTCGCTTGTAACGCTTGCTGTCGGGTTTCCATTTACGTAATTGTTTGTGTTGGTAACGACGACGTAATAATAGAACATTCCCGCGTTTTCGGTAGACGGCTGATAGTCTGCGCTTGTAGCTCCTCCGATTGGATTTGATAAGCCGTCATACCATTGGTAAGACAACGATCCGCCGTCGGGAGAATACGCTCCCACGCTTAACGTTAAAGGATCGCCTACGTTAACGATTGTATTAGCGGCGGGGGGCGTAGTAATAACGGGAGTAGCCGCATTTACGATCGAATCGTTTGTAATCGTAATAGCCGCAACGCCGCTTGGAACGCTCGCCTTCTTGCTTCCATTAATGTTGGGGCTATTATTTGTATTAGTAACGACAACGTAGTAATAGCTTGTTCCAGCGCTTGCGGTAGAAGGTTGGTGGCTTGCGTTTGTAGCGCCGACAATCTGCGTTCCTCCGCTATTACTATTCAAGGTATTGGAATACCATTGGTAAGACAATGATCCGCCGTCGGGAGAATACGCTCCCACGCTTAACGTCAAAGGATCGCCTATGGCAACGTCCGTATAATACGCGGGTTGCGTAGTAATAACGGGAGTAGCCGCAGATACAATCGTGGCGCTTGTAACGGTAATAACCGCTATACCGCTTTTAACGCTTGCCTCTTGATTTCCGCTTACGTTAAAGTTTTTATTAGTAACAACGACGTAATAGTAAAAGTCGCCTATTTCGTTTGTAGAAGGGCTAAAGGTTGGATCTGTGATAATGCTTGTTATTGGCGATCCGTTTGTATTGTCGTTTTCAGAAGTAGAGATATACCATTGATAAAATAGCGTTCCTTCGTCGCGGACGCTTGCCTCTACGATAAGAGCTTGCGCGGTATCGCCGGGATTGTAGCTTCTGCCTATTGGGTGCGTAGTAATAGTAGGAGTAGCCGCGTTTGTCGTAGGCGGAGGGTTATCGTCTCCTCCGCTTGAACCGCCTCCGCCGCCTCCGCAACCCGTAATAAACAGGAACGCTAAGAGAAGCGTAAAGGGTAAAGCAAAGAGTTTTCTTACAAAGCTAAAGGCTTTATTGAAGCCGAGCTTTAACGAGGTAAAGGAAGTAGGTTCTCTAAAGAGGAGAAGCTCTTTTAGAGCTTTGACAGTATAAGAGGGTCGATCGTAAAAGCGCGAAGCGCTTACGCTAGAAGCTCTTGTTAGAGCTTTATTGTTTAGGCTTTTAGATAAAGCCGAACTTGAAGCGGAGGAACGAGAGCTATCGCCCCCCCCCCCCCCCCCAGTTTCGAGGAAGGAACCGACGAGAGTTTAGACGATATTTGCAACGACATAGGAGACTCCTTTTAGAAGGAAATTGATCGCGATTATAGCGGAAAAGAATATAAATTTGACTTGGATTATTTGAAAAAGCTGAAATAAATAGAAGAAAGCGCTACGAGAAGGAAGGGAACGGGGAGGTTTTGGAGCTTGTCGTCGTTCTTGCGCCCTTTCTTGTCGTTCATGCGACGAGGCGAGCGCTTCGCATTGCGAACGTCGCTTTTTGCGAAGCGCGATCGGGTGCGCAAATAGAAGCGCGATAAGGTTACAATAACGACGCTGAGGAGGGAACAATGGCAAGTTACAAAACAAAATACTTCGGCGAATTGACAATCGACGAAGAAAACGACTATATCGACGTAACGTTTAAGAATAGCGAAATCAACCTATTCTTTTCGGACGTAGCCTTATACGGCGAAAAGATAAAAACCGTAGTCGAAATATTGGATCGCTACGAGGAGATCGACAACGCCGCTAGAAAAGCGATCGTTGAAAATTACGCGAGCGACGAAACGATTAGCTACTATTTTGAATCTTATTTCGAGGACTTTGACGAAGAAACTTTGATCGAAACGTTCGGCGT
>JAISRI010000150.1 GCA_031273735.1 Helicobacteraceae bacterium | reverse complement strand
ATAGCGAAGTTTCTCGCGCAGACGGCCGCCAACAAGCCCAAACCAAGCAACTCCCAGCCAAACCAACCGCGTTGGGCGACGATCATAGCGATAAAAATAAACGGCAGAGAAAATAGCGTGTGCTCAAAAACGACAAGCTCGCCAAAATGACGAATTTTTTTAACGATATTCATAACGGCGATTTTAACACAGCGCGGTATAAACGCCGCTTTATTTTCGCCCGCTCGATCAGTTTTGCCCAATTTACGCCTATAAATTAAGCAATAGCGACTAGGTTTGGATTCCCGCCTTCCTCCGCGATGGGCGCTCCCCAGTCGTCATTCCCGCGAAGGCGGGAATCCAAATCAAAAACCTACGAATTGCGATCGCCTCCGATCATTTGTAGAGTTTTGAATACGCACGACGCAAAAGCCGTCGTATTTGGATTCCCGCCTTCGCGGGAATGACTGTATTTGTTGGTTTTGTCGCGCTAAAGACGAGTTTAGAAATGCGTTGGTCTCGGTTTGGATTCCCGCCTTCCTCCGCGATTACGCCTCTAAAAGCGGGGCGATCGTTCCTTTGCGGGAAAGGTTTAAGGCGCGATTGAAGGTTTCTTGAACGCGCCGATCGTTCGTTTATTTCGTGAAACTTAAAGGATCGAGCGAGGCGATATTTTTACGATTCAATTCGCACTCCCAAATGCGTAAAACCCGCCAACCTTTTTTTCGCAAAAACTCCGTAACAAGTCGATCGCGTTCGATATTTCTAGCTCTTTTAGCGTTCCAATACTCCGCGTTATCTTTTGGCGTAACGTTGCGGCAATTATGCCCGTGCCAAAAGCAACCGTCTACAAATACGGCAAGTTTTATCTTTGGGAAGGCAAAATCCGGTTTGCCAAAGAGCTTAAAATTTCTACGCCAACCTACGATTTTATTCGCCTTAAAAAACTCGATCAATTTTAATTCGGTCGATCGATTTTTAGCGCTTTTTACCTGCCGCATTACAAAACTGCGAAGCCTTTTATCAAAAACGTCGCTCATCATTAGAACCTTTAATAATATAGGGCAAAACGCTGGCGATCGCGGCTTTAACGATATTGATCGGCGCCGCGTTTCCCGCTTGCCTTTTGGCTTGACGATCATTAACGACGATCTTATAACTATCTGGAAATCCTTGCAACCTGAACATCTCTCGCGGCGTTAATCGCCTTTCGCCATTAACAAGCAGATAGTTATACGACGCGCCCGATCGAAGCGCGCACGAATAGGGATAGGAGCTGATATTGCCCGATTTATTTTCGTGCCATATCGATAGAGGATAATTGGATTGGTGTTTTACTTTGCGTTTATTTGTAATATATTGCGAAGCGTAATATTTTTGATCGACCTTTTTTTCAAGAAGTTCGTAAAGCGGTTTATAGCTTTCGATCGGCGGAGGAAAAGAAAAATCGTTTCGCTCTTTGAATCCAACGATAACAACGCGCTCCCTTTTTTGCGGCAAGCCGTAATCTAAAGCGTTCAAAACGGCGTATTGGGCGTAATAACCTAACTCTTTTAACGTCGCTAAAACGACCTGTAAAGTTTTGCCGCCGTTATGGGTTACAAGCTGTTTAACGTTTTCTAGTATTAGAGCTTTTGGAGCTTTATGTTTCAATATCCGCGCAATATCAAAAAAGAGCGTTCCTCTCGTATCCTCGAAGCCTTTTTTTTGCCCGATAATACTAAATGGCTGACAGGGAAAACCCGCAAATAGAATATCGTGATCGGCAATAGCGTTTTCGTCTATTTTTGTAATATCTCCGTAAGGGCGCTCGCCAAAGTTTGCCTCGTAGCTATCTTGACAAAACCTATCAATATCGCATGAAAACACGCATTGCGGCGCGATCGCGTATTGCTGGCAAACCTCGATCATCGCTTGGCGAAAGCCGCCCATACCGCAGAAAAGATCGATAAAACGGACTTGTTTCATAACGCTCTTTTAGATTTTCTCGCCGCTATCGTAGCGCTTATCGCCAAAAGCCGCCGCGATTTTTGGCGCTCTATGGCGAGGCGGAGCGTAAAAAACGCTGGTCTGAAGCGGCTTTACGCGGCAAAAATCAGAAAAATTCATTTTTTCTCTAAAAAATTATTGACAAATAATAATTTTAACGCTAAACTATTTATCGCAAAAATCATTTTTTTGCAAAACAATTCAAAAGGAGAAGCGTTATGAACAAGAGAAAGGTCGTGGAGCTGTTTGAAAAAAACCACAACATTATGCACAAACTTGCGGAAAAGATGAGCCTTTCGTTTGGAAAACATCCGCGCCAGATATTTCCAATCCTTGAAAAACTTAGCGAAAAAGGCAAAATGAGGTTAAAAGATATTGCCGCGGACTTGGAAATGTCCTCCTCCTCGCTGTGCGTTCTTTTTTCGCAGATGGAAAAGAAGGGATTGATAGTTAGAGAGATCGACCAAAGTGATCGAAGAAATACCTTCTATTCGGTAAGCCAAAAGGGAGAAGAGGTAAGAAACGAGATGATGGAACAATTAAGAGTTTGTATTATGAAGCTCTTTGAACCTCTTAGCGCCAACGAGCTTCAAGAGGTATGCGACGCGATAGACGTCGTTAATAGAATTTTAGAAAAACATCTCCAAGAGATGATCGATAAGGAAAGCAGATGAAAATCGGCAAAAAATGGGCGATTATTCTCTTAATCGCGGCAAGCGCAAGCCTCTGTTTCGCGTTTTTTTACAATTCGGACGAGATAAGATACATAACCGATAAAGCCAAAATTGGTTCGATCAGAAAAACCGTAAATGCCGCTGGAGAGATCGGCGCGATAAAATTGGTTAATGTAGGCGCGCAGGTTTCCGGGCAGATAGAGGTAATCAACGTTAAGATAGGCGACGTCGTAAAAAAGGGCGATCTAATAGCGCAGATTGATTCCGAAACGCAGCAAAACGAAGTCGCGGTTAGCGCCGCAAAGTTAGATAGTTATAAAGCGCAGTTAAAATCCGCGGAGGTTGCGTTGAAAATAGCAAGTTCCAAATACGAACGATCAAAAACGCTTTTGAAAAATAGGGCGATATCCGAGCAAGAGGTTGAAGCTACGGAAAATGAATACGAATCGGCAAAAGCCAAAGTAGCGGAGGGCGCTTCGCTGGTAAAACAGACCGAAATATCGCTTGAAAGCGCCAAGAAAAACCTAGCGTATACCACGATAACCGCGCCGCTTGACGGGACGATCGTATCTTTACCGGTAAAGGTAGGGCAAACGTTAAACGCTTTGCAAAACGCGCCTACGATCGCGCAGATTGCGGATTTAAGTAAAATAGAGATACTGATCGAAATATCCGAAGGCGATATTTTGAAAGTTAAAGAGGGGCAAAACGTAAGGTTTTCCGTTCTCTCCGAAGACGCGGTTTATGAAGCGCCGTTAAAATCTATCGATCCAAGTTTGACGATATTAACAAACGATCAATATAGCGGAGTCGTAGGCGAAAAGCAGGCGATATATTACTATGCGAGAGTCGAGTATGAAAACGCGGACGGAAAGTTTCGTATAGGTATGACGACCCAGAACGAAATAGATATACAGAGCGCGGAGAACGTTTTGATAATTCCGATAACAGCCGTTAGCGAAAAAAACGGACGCAAATGGGTTAAAACAATAGCGGATAAAAAGACGCTGGAAAAAGAGATAATAATTGGACTACACGATCACCTATACATCGAGGTAAAAAGTGGGCTTAACGCTGGCGAGGAGCTGGTAATAACCCAAATGTCCAAAAGCGAAATTCAAGCCAAAGAGAGCGAAGTCCCAGAAGGTGTAGACGCGTTATAAACCTATGAAAATTATAGATATAGAAAACATAAGCAAACATTTTGGATTGAAAAGCGCCGAGGTTTATGCGTTAAAAAACGTTAGTCTATCGATAGATAAGGGCGATTTTGTAGCGATTGTCGGGCAGTCTGGCTCTGGCAAATCAACTTTGATGAATATCATCGGTTGTTTAGATACCCCTTCATCAGGATCGTATAGGATAAACGGTCTCGAAGTTTCAAAAATGAACAAAAACGAGCAAGCGGAACTTAGATGTAAAACGTTTGGTTTTATTTTTCAAAGATATAACCTTTTAAGCGCCCTAAGCGCGATTGAAAACGTCGCTTTGCCCTCTATCTATTATGGCTTGGACGGTAAAACAAGAGCCGAAAAATCAAAACGGCTATTAAGCGATTTGGGGCTTGAAAATAGATCGCAAAATAAACCTAACGAGCTATCTGGAGGACAACAGCAAAGAGTTAGCGTCGCCCGCGCTCTTATAAACGGCGGAGAGATCATACTCGCGGACGAACCAACGGGCGCGTTGGATAGCAAAAGCGGCGAAACGGTTATGCAAATTATTAAAGATCTGCATAAAAAAGGGCATACGATTATTTTAGTAACTCACGATCAAAAAATAGCCTCTTACGCAAATAGAATAATCGAAATCAAAGACGGCGCTATCGTATCGGATACGAGAAACGGCGGCGAAATATACGAGATAAAAGACAAAGAGATCCCAAAAACCAAAAGCAGATTTAACTATTTCAAATACCAATTTTACGAAAGTTTCAAAATGTCTATTCAGGCTATTTTAACCCATAGAATGCGATCGCTATTAACTATGCTTGGAATTATTATAGGAATTGCTTCCGTAGTATCGGTATTCGCGCTTGGCGAAGGATCGAAAGAGAAAATTATGGGACGAGTAAAAGCGATAGGGACAAACACGATCACGATATTTCCGGGCAAAGGATTTGGCGATAAAGACGCGGGCAAAATAAAAACGTTGAAGCAAAGCGACGCGGAGGTTTTGTCAAAACTAAGTTATGTAGATAGCGTAAGCCCGATCGTCGCCCATAACGGCTTAATCACATATAAAAATATCTCTCTATTGTCGTCGTTACAAGGAGTTAGCGCCGAGTTTTTAGAGCTTAACTCTAATAAAAAACTTCAGGCGGGCAGAAAATTTAACGCCTCGGAGGTCAAAGAGGCGGCGGCGGTCGCGATCATAGATCACAATACGCAAAAAGAGCTTTTTGGCAAACGCGACTCAATCGGACAGATTATCCTTTTTAATAAACAACCGCTTACGATCATTGGAGTTATGCAAGAAGAGGAGGATTTCGGTCCTCCTAATAGCGCTTTAGAGATATATACTCCATACACAACCGCTATGTATAAAATAATAGGAAGTCAAGAAATAGCGGGTATTACGATAAAAATTTCAGACGATATTAACTCGTATATAGCCGAAGAGAATCTAATCAAAGTCGTAACGGCTCTTCACGGAACGAAAGATTTTTTCACGTTAAATAGCGATAGCGTTAGAAAATTGGTAGAAGATATGTCAAACGTTTTAACGCTTTTGATCTCTTCCATAGCGTTTATAGCGCTTATTGTCGGCGGCGTAGGAGTGATGAATATTATGCTTGTATCCGTAACGGAGAGAACTAAAGAGATTGGTATCAGAATGGCGATTGGCGCAAAACAAAATAACATATTGCGGCAGTTTTTAACCGAAGCGATTTTACTCTCTTTAATCGGCGGAATGATAGGCGTTTTATTCGCGTTATTATTCGCGCTTATTTTTAATAGTCTGATGAGCGATTTCAAAATGATACTCTCTTTAGACGCGGTTTTGATCGCTTTGATTTTTTCGTCGGCGCTTGGCATACTATTTGGCTACGCGCCCGCGCGAAACGCCTCTAACTTAAACCCGATCGACGCGTTGGCAAGAGATTAAAAAGCGTTTTACCGTATTTAGAAATCTTAACGCATTTACCAGCAAAATGGTCATTCTAGCGCGGATACGCGCTAGCGCTAAAGTCGCGGGAATGGCTGTATTTGTGAGCTTTGTTGAAAATGCGCGAGATTTCTGAATATGTCGGATTTTAATTTGGATTCCCGCGTTCGCGGAACGGCGATCGCGGCGGCGGGAATGGCGGGAAAAAAGAGCGCGTTATTTATCCGTGATGGTTTGTCCAGAGCAATTTGGGAAGCAAAAGCGGTAACCGCGTCGCCTGACCGTTTCGATTGTATTTATGCCAAGCGGTTTATCTATCTTTTGGCGGATCTGGTTGATCGCCACTTCGATCACGTTTGGCGTAACCAGTTCGGGTTCTTCCCAGATTGCGTCGAGAAGCTGCTCTTTACTAATGATCGTATCGCGGCTTCGCGCAAGGTGCGTCAAAACCTCGAAAGGTTTGCCTTTTAGCTCGACTTCGCGCTGTTTGTAGTAGATCTTCTCCTCGTCGGGGTCGATGACAAGCTCGCCTACGTCGATTATATTCGTGCCGCCAAAGCGCAACCTCGCCTCGACTCTAGCCAGCAAAAGTTCGAAGATCGATTTGTTGAAGCGTCCGCCTATAAAAGGCGACTCGCAATAGTCGTCCGCGCCTTTGTTCAGCGCGTTGATCAGCGGCTCTTTGCTCATATCGTCGGCAAGCGCGACTAGCAAAGTCTGCTTTGGCGTTTTTTTAAGCGCCGACGCGAACTCCTCGATAACCGGCTCTACTAGCTTCCAATCGACTATAGCTAGATCAAAATGCTCCATTTTAAGCGCGTTTCGTCCCTCTTCGAGCGATAGCGCCCCGCTTGTTGGGTAACGTAGCGCGCTTAATTTTTCTACGACGGTCTTATTGGCTGTTTCGGAAGCGACGATGACTAGAAGGCGTTTCACTTAGCGGAATCCTAAAAGATTAAAATTTTCTTAGTATTGTATATGATTTTTAAAAATTATGCAAGATTAAAGTCGGATTGCGCGTCGTCTGTCGGTGGTTAAACCCAATTTTTGATATATTAAATAAAAATTTTAAGGTAAGGCGCGGCGTATGGAGTCCTATTTTGGGGTTTTTATCCTCTTTGTTTTGACGTTTGGGGCGTTTGCGGGGACGGTTTTGCTATCCGCTTGGCTATTTAACGCAAGGTCGGCTAGGAACGATCTGAAGCTGAAACTTTCGATCTACGAGTGCGGCCCTGAAACCTCGTTGCAACCCAACCGCATTAGCTTGCAGTTTTATCTCTTCGCGTTGTTGTTTATCCTCTTTGACGTGGAGATTATCTTTATGTTTCCTTGGGCGGCGGCTTACAAGAGTTTGGTCGAGGGCGGCGCGGGCGCTTTGGCGTTAGGCGGAATGTCGGTCTTTTTGGCGATCTTGGCGATCGGCTTTATCTACGAATGGAAAAAAGGAGCGTTGAATTGGCGAAGCATCAAATAGATTATCTATCTAGCGGCGGTCTGCCGATCGCGCTTACGACTGTGGATAAGCTAGTCAATTGGGGGCGATCCAACTCGCTATGGTTTCTTACCTATGGTTTGGCGTGTTGCGCGATCGAAATGATGGCGTCTGGAGGCGGGCGCTTTGATTTCGACAGGCTTGGCACGATCTTTCGCGCCTCTCCCCGCCAAGCGGAGGTGATGTGTATCGCGGGGACGGTGAGCAAAAAGCACGCGCCTTTTGTTCGCCGTCTTTACGATCAGATGGCGGAGCCAAAATGGGTGATCTCTATGGGTAGTTGCGCCAATACGGGCGGTCTGTTTAACACCTATTCGACGGTTCAGGGAGTCGATCGCATTATCCCCGTCGATATTTATCTGCCCGGTTGCGCGCCTCGCCCCGATACCTTAATTTACGCCGCGATGATGCTTCAACGCAAGATCAGAAGCGAACCTATGAATAGAAAAATCAGCGCGAAAAGGTTTGTGTGATGTCTTACAATCCAAAAGCCGACGTTCAAAAAAAGCCTTATCATACCGATCGCTTTTACGTTCCAAAAGAGATCGACGCGGTTGCGATTACCGATCCGATCGTCTGCGCCGACGTTGAAAAGTTAGAGCGCGCGATCGGCGTTATTAAAAGCTATTTTATGCGCAACGAGGCGATCGTATACGTCGCCGCCTCCAAAAACAAAGAGGCG
Organism: Helicobacteraceae bacterium; assembly: GCA_031273735.1. Taxonomy (GTDB): domain Bacteria; phylum Campylobacterota; class Campylobacteria; order Campylobacterales; family SZUA-545; genus JAIRNH01. The sequence goes on along the minus strand of JAISRI010000150.1, from coordinate 15,502 downwards.
TTAAAGCTCCTGCAATCGCTAGGCTATACGCAACTAATGGAGTTAAGCGCGATCGACTATCTTGCGCCGCGCGGCGAGTTCGAGGTTTTTTACGAGTTGCTTGGCGTAGAGAAAAACCGCCGTTTGCGTCTAAAGGTCGTTATCAAAGAGAACGAGGCGATTGAGAGCGTATCCGATTTGTGGCGTAGCGCGAATTGGTCGGAGCGCGAATGTTACGATATGTTCGGCATAATTTTCAACAATCACCCCCATTTATGCCGCATTTTAATGCCTGAGGATTGGGTCGGTTACCCTCTTCGCAGGTCGTATCCTTTGCAAGGCGACGAGTTCGCGCAGTGGTACGAGGTCGATAAGATTTACGGAAAAGAGTTCAGAGAAAAGATCGGCGCGGAGAACCGCGATTCGGCTAGAGTCGATCGAGACGATACGAAAAACTTTGCGAGGCTTGGCTACGAGACGCCTTTTGGCGAGGCTCCTAAAGACGAGGTTACTCCAATCAAATACGTGGAAAAGCGAAAGCCAATCCTTTATAGCGACTTCGATCCGCAAAAGCAAAAAATATTAGACAAGAGGAAATAACGATGACGCAACAGCCCAATCGATTACGCCCTTTTTACGAAAATATCGCCTTCGAGCGCGACGACAACACAATGATTCTTAATTTCGGACCTCAACATCCTAGCGCGCACGGTCAAATGAATCTGATCTTGGAGCTTCAGGGCGAAGAGGTCAAAAAGGCGAGACCAAATATCGGCTTTTTACATCGCGGCATAGAAAAAATGGCGGAAAATATGATCTACAACGAGTTTCTGCCCACAACGGATCGTATGGATTATATCAACGCCACAAGCAACAACTACGGCTTCGCGCTGGCGGTTGAAACCTTGCTTGGAATCGAAGCGCCGCGCCGCGCTCAAGCGATCAGATTGGCGCTTTTAGAGCTTAGTCGCGTTTGTAGCCATCTATTTTTTCTCTCCACTCACGCTTTGGACGTGGGCGCTATGAGTATGATGCTTTATCCTTTCCGCGAAAGAGAATACGCGCTCGATCTTTTCGAGGAGTATTGCGGCGCGAGGCTTACGCACAACTCTATACGAATCGGCGGCGTTCCGCTAGATTTCACGCCCGAATGGATAGCGCAGTGCGAAGCGTTTTTGGATCATATGCCCAAACAGATCGAGATGTACGACGCGCTCTTAAAAGAGAACCGTATATGGCGAATGCGGCTAGAAAACATTGGCATTATCGACAAAGAGCTTGCGATGAGCTGGGGCGTTAGCGGCGTTATGCTTCGCGCGAGCGGCGTTGCGTGGGATATTCGCAAAGAGCAACCATACGAGCTTTATAAAGAGGTTAAGTTTGACGTTCCCGTAACCGATACCTGCGATTGCTACGGGCGTTATCGCCTCTATATCGAGGAGATTTGGCAGTCGATCAAGCTAATTCGCCAAGCGCTAGAAATATACAAAGATACTCCGCCCGAACTAATGGCAAACGCGCCCGAATATATCAGCGCGTCTAAAGAAGAGCTAATGACGCAAAACTATTCGCTTATGCGGCATTTCGTCTTGGTTACGCAAGGTATGCGCCCGCCAAAAGGCGAGGTTTATGTAGCTACCGAATCCCCAAAAGGCGAATTAGGATTTTTTATAGCAAGCGACGGCGATCCGTATCCGCGCCGCGTCAAAGTCAGGGGCGCGAGCTTTTTTCACTGCGGGATTTTAGAGGATCTGTTAGTCGGAGCGCAGCTTGCCGACGTGGTGTCGATTATCGGCAATACCAACGTTATTTTCGGCGAAATCGATAGATAAGGCTATGGTATGAAACGATTTGATTTGCGAGAATATAAAGAAAACGCGATCGACAGATTAAAGGCTATTCTTAGCGATCTTGCGCAAAACGAAGCGGCGATTTTTATTTTTGAAGCGCGAGATTTTTCCCTTGTGCAAAAAAGCGCCGACGCGGTTAAAGAGTTAAATTGCGATCTGCTCAATTCGCTTAAATATAACGAGGTCGATTGGACGATCTCTATTCGTAAAAGCGGCGCTTGATCGATGATCAAGCCTTGGTTTAGCTCGTGGCGCGGAGTTTTGATCGACAATCGCGCTAAAAAGATCGAGGATTACGCGCAAAGCGCCTTTGCGATCCCCGCCGTTTTTGACGGCGATCGCAAAATCAGGGCGTTTATCGGTTGGGACGGCGTGGCGATATTTGATAGCGCGATCGACGTGGTAACTCTCGGCGCTAAATACGCTTTGCAATATCAAAATTACTCCGAAGCGTGCGGTCGTTGCGCCCCTGGACGCGCCGGAGGACGAATCCTATACGATTTGCTAAATAAGATCGCAAGAGGCGAGGGCGATAAGAGCGATATCAAGCGTCTAAAAACCGCCTGCGCCGTTATGCAATCGAGCGCGAAATGCGAAATAGGGCGCACCGTTCCAAAGGCGATCTTGCATCTGATCGAGCATTTTTACGACGCGTTTAGCGATCGCTCCGCGCGCCGAGATAGCGATTTTCCCTACGCCGCGAAGATCGCCGCTCCCTGTTCCGACGCTTGCCCCGATCGCGTAGATATTCCAGCGTTTATCGAGGCTATTAAAGATCGCCAACCGCTAGAAAGCCTCAAGGCGACGCGAAAGGCTATGCCGCTTGCGCATACCTGCGGTCGCGTCTGCCCGCACCCGTGCGAGGATAGTTGCCGCAGAAGTTTTTTCGACGAGCCTATTAGCATTATGGAGTTAAAGCGAATCGGCGCGGATTACGAGGACAAACACAACTTTAATTTTATTCACGCGATCGAAAAAAAGCCGTCGATCGGCAAAAAGGTAGCGATTATTGGCGCGGGACCGGCCGGGCTGACGACGGGTTATTATCTTTCTCAAAACGGCGTAGATTGCGATATTTTCGAAGCGTTGCCCGTAGCGGGCGGCGAGGTGATGGTGGGCGTTCCAGAATACCGTATGCCAAGCGGAAAATATCTGAGCGATATTCGTTTTGTAGAATCCGGCGGCGCGAAAATCCGCCTAAATACCGCCATAGACGCGGCGAAGCTAATCGAGCTTGAAAAGAGCTACGACGCGATTATGCTTAGCTTTGGCGCGAGAATCTCTAAAAAATTGCATTGCGAAAATGAAAACGAATCCTTAGTTGGCTATTGGAGCGCGATTAACTTTTTGGATCGGGTTAATCTGTGGGAAAAGTTCAAAATCGGATCGCCTGTGGATTTTACGGGTAAGACGATCGTCTGCGTAGGCGGCGGCTTTACCTCTATGGACGTGGTGCGTTGCGCCGTTAGAGCGGGCGCTAAGCGCGTGATTATGCTCTATCGTCGAAGCGAGCGCGTGATTATCCAAAACACGAGCCAAGAGGAGTATAACGAGGCGCGAGAGGAGGGCGTGGAGTTTATATTTCGCGCCGCGATCGCCAAGATCGTCGATGAAAACGGCGTTATAAAAAGGGTAATTTGCAACCGTTTCAAAATGATAGAGGATCCAAACGGGGGTCGTCCGCAGCTGACTAAATTGGAAGGGCAGGATTTTGAGCTAGAGTGCGACTATGTAATCCCCGCCGTGAGCCAAGACCCCGATTTAAGCCTTCTGCCCAAAGAGTGGAATATAGAGCTAACGAGTTGGGGAACGATCAAGACCGACGGCAAAACTTTCGCCACGAGCCGACGCGGCATATTTTCGGCGGGCGATTGCGAATACGGTCCGATGACGATCGTCAATGCCGTAGGGCAGGCGCGCCGCGCCGCGAGCGTAATGCTAAATTATCTAAAAACGGGCGAGATCAAACGAAACGACGACGAAACGATGGAAGATATTTTGCGGACGTTTCGCGTTTTCGACAAAGAGGAAAAGCCAAGCGGTTACTTAGGCGGTTTTAAGCGCGAGGTTAGCCAAAAAGTAGAGGCGCAAATCAGAAAAACCAACCACGACGAGGTTAATTTTGGACTAAGCGCGAAAGAGGCTTTCGAGGAAGCCAACCGTTGTATGCGTTGTTACTATATCGCTTTGGCGGCGTTAGATGGTTAGTTTGACGATCGACGAGCGCTTGATAGAGGCAAACGAAGGCGAAACGATTTTGCAAGCGGCAAGAAACGCGGGCGTTTATATCCCCACGCTTTGCTATCTAAGCTCTCTTTCGGCGGCTGGATCGTGTAGGCTTTGCGTCGTCGAGATCGATGGGGTAAGCGGTTTTGCGCTCTCCTGCCAAACGAAAGTTAAAGAGGGGATCAAGGTAACGACAAATAGCGCGCCGCTTTTTGAAACGCGCAAACGGATCGTCCAAATGATCTGCGTTAATCACCCGCTTGAGTGCGGCGTGTGCGATAAATCGGGCGAGTGCGAGCTTCAGGATAAAGCGTTGGAATTTAAGGTATCCGATCAGATTTTCTGCGCGAAAGAGCAGAGTAGGGCGATCGAGGAGTGGGAGATACTAACCTACGATCCTTCGCTGTGTATTCTTTGCGAACGGTGCGTTAGAACCTGCAACGAGATTGTCGCTTGCTCCGCTTTGTCGATCGCGGCGGGAGGCTACAACTCCAAAATCGCCTTCGATAGCGATCGCTGTTCAAAGTGCGGCGAATGCGCGGCGGTATGCCCCGTAGGGGCGATCGTAACAAAGGATTTCAAATATACCGCCAACGCGTGGGAGCTGACCAAAACGCCGTCGGTATGCCTCTACTGCCCGTGCGGCTGCGAGAATATCGTCGAAACGAAACGCGGCGAGATTAAGCGCGTAGGGCGCGATCTAGAAAGCGGTTTTCTATGCGCTTTGGGACGTTTTGGGTTCAAAAAAGCTCCTGATTTAATCGAGTTTGATCCAAGCGCAAAGAGCGTCGGAATAAACGGCGACGAAACAAACGAGGAGATATATCTATTAAACGAACGCGGCTACAAACTAGTTAATAACTCGATCGCGGATTTTCAAACCTTTTTAACCGCCTACGCCAAATCGAGCGGCGAAACCTTATGCAACGCCACGATCAACGAGACGCAAAATAGCGATACGATTATTCTATTCGCCCCCTCTTTAAGCGAAGAAGCGCCGCTACTAAAAAGCGCGATCGCTAGGGCGAGTTTGATTAACGGCGCGGATATTTTCATCTTCGCGCCTTTTGAGGACAACGCGATTTTGGAGTTTTCGACGCGCTTTATTCGATACGAAACGGGATCGGAGGAGGGCGTTTTCGCTCTGCTTCTAAAGACGTTGATTAAAAAGCCGTCGATCGCCCTTAAAGCGTGGCTAGATAATCTCGACGACGGCAATCTAAGCGCGGAAACCAACGCGGGCGAAGAGGAGTTTAACGCGATAGCGATCGGCAAAAAAACGACGATCGTAATCGGAAGCGAGATTTATTCGCGCGATCGGGCGGAAAATATCGCGATTATGGCGGGCTTTTTGCGAAAGTTCGGCTTCGATATTTTAATGATCCCGCCGACTCCAAACGCGCTTGGAATCTCGCTGATCGCGGACGTTTATAACGGCGAAAGCCAAACCTGTTTTTGGCGCGCGGCAAACGAAGCCAAAGAGGGGACGATCGTTACAATCGATCGCGTAGTAAAACCGCTAAACGCCGCGATCTCGCGCAATCTTTGGATATTTGGCGCAAAACGCTCGATCGACGTTACGCCGCTTCTGCCTTTTAACGACGTTAGCTTCGATCGCTTAACGCCTTTTACGATCGACGTTCCTAAAATCGAAACCGAACTTGAACGTCCCGATACGATCGGCGCGATCGGCGAATATAACGGCGCGGTAGTTCATTATGCTCTCGTCGATCAACCCTTTAAGATCGAGGGCGAATTGATAGGATCCGAGCAGTTCGCGCTGGCAAATCGCTTAAAAAATGGCGATAATGTTAAAATTAAAACAAAAGTCGGCGTTATAAAAAGAAGGTTTATCGTATCGCCAAAAATGAAAGGCACGATCGCGAGGCTAGAGGTCTTTGATTTAGCGGAAGTTAAGACGAACCTGCGATCGCGCTATGAAATTGTCAATCTGCAAAAGGGTGAGTTGAATGGGTGAGATCAGATTAACGATCGACGATCGACAAATAGTCGCCGAAGAGGGGGCGACGATACTTTCCGTCGCGCGCGCAAATAATATCTACATTCCCGCGATCTGCTGTTTAACCCGTTGCTCTCCCACGCTGGCTTGTCGCCTGTGTATGGTCGATGCGGACGGCAAACGCGCCTATTCGTGCAACGCGAAGATCAAAGAGGGTATGGTCGTAAAGACCCAAAGCGACGATATGCGTTCGGATCGCCGCGCCATTATGGAGGTCTATTCGATCAACCACCCGCTTCAGTGCGGCGTGTGCGATAAATCGGGCGAGTGCGAGCTTCAGGATAATACGCTTTTTCAAGAGGTCGCGGGGCAAAACTACGCCGTTAAAGATACCGATAAAAAATCGGTTACGTGGGGCAAAACGCATTACGATCCCGCGCTTTGCATCGTTTGCGAGCGGTGCGTTACGGTTTGCAAAGATATGATCGGCGTTAGCGCATTAGCGACGACTCCGCGAGGCGGCGAGGCGATCGACGAAAGCTATAAAGAGAGTATGTCCAAAGACGCCTACGCGATCTGGAATAAGATGAACAAATCGCTTATCGCCCACTCGCCAAAGGGCGATAACTGCGTCGATTGCGGCGAATGCGCGGCGGTATGCCCCACAGGCGCGATGATCGACGCCAATTTTCAGTATAAAAGCAACGCGTGGGAGCTTAGGCGCGTCGCCTCGTCGTGCGTTCATTGCCCAAGCGCCTGCCATCTGATCTACGAGGTCAAACAGGGCGGGATCGACAAGCCCGACGACGAAATATACCGCGTTTCCAACGATTTTCACTTTCAGAGCTTATGCGGCGCGGGTAGATACGGCTACGAGTTTGCCAATCAAAACGTCAAAAAAGACGCGGCGGCGTTTTATAGGGCGATCGAGGCGTTTAAGAAAGCAAAAGCGATCCGCTTTAGCTCGCTAATCACAAACGAGGAGATATTGATCCTTAATCGGCTTAAAAAGAGCTTAGGCGTTAAGCTGATCAACGAAAACGCCTACGCTTTGGCTAAGTTTTTGAAAGCATTTAGCTCCGTTACGGGTAGATCGCTTTATAGCGGCTCAAAAGATTCAATCGGCGATTTTATCGTTTCGATCGGCATTCGTCTTAGCGCGGAAAATCCCGCTTTGCGCTACGCGATTAACAACGCGCTCGTCGTTAAAAAGGGCGCGGCGATCGACTTTCACCCGATTGGCGATACGATCGTCGATACTATGCACAAAAACCTTTTAGCTATGCGCGGCGAAGCGGGCGGCGAAGAGGCGCTTTTGGCAAAACTTCTAAACCGCTTTGCCGATCGGCTTCCCAAAAAGTTAAAAGCCAAAATCGCCGATTTTGTATTTAGCGCAGAAGAGCTGGAGGCGATTGACAAATTGGCGGAAAATAAAAGCGCTTGGACGATTATCGCGGGCGGCGATCTCTTTAACCATTCGCAATCGGAAAATCTGGCGCGTATGTTAGGGTTTTTGGAGAAGTATTCTCCTTTTAAGGTTATTATTTCCCCGATCGCCTCGAACGATCTTGGCGCGGCGATCTTTGCCAATCTTGACGAAAGCGCGCAAGGGTATACGATCGGCTACAACGAAGAGGGCGATTTTCGTTTAAGCGCTTTTGGCGCAAACGGCGAGAACGAACTAGATATGCCCGCGCTTAATAGGCAGGAGGGGACTTTTGTCAATATCGATAAGCGCATAGTCGCTCTATATCCCGCTCTTTCTTATAACGGTTTTACGTTAGCGGATATTTATAACGCTCTTAGCGACGGCGATTTAGAAAAAGCGATCGATCTAACTAGCGAGCTTGGCGGCGCGGCTTTTAGCGACTTACAAAACGACTTCGGCGCGGACGGCGAAGAGCGGCGCGGCTTTTTGCTAACTTCTGGCGAAGTCGATTCGGACGATTTTATCGAAACGCCAAAACCGAACGAAGTCAAAGAGGCAAACCTCTACTTATCACGCCCGATAGACGAGTTTAACGCCTATCTATCGAACGGCGACTATCTTTGGGCAAACGCGGAGTTTTTAACCAAACTGGGCTTAAACGAAGGCGATAAAGCAAAAGTCGCAATCGACGGAGAGTCGGTCGTTTTGGACGTTAAAAAAGATAGGTTTATTCAGGGCGATTTCGCCTTTATTAACGCATTTAAGGGCTATCGCTTCAAATCGGCGATCATTACGAAGGAGGGGAGATGAGCGATTTTACTTTTATTATTATTGAAACAATCGTTAAAGCGATCGTCGTCGTTTTGATATTCTCCGCTTTGGCGGGCTACGGAACCTATTTTGAGCGGCGGCTTTTGGCGTTTATGCAGCGCCGCAAAGGTCCTATGCACGTAGGGCCGTTGGGACTTTTGCAGATTGTCGCCGACGGCATTAAGATGTTTACCAAAGAGAATATCATTCCAAGCCGCGCTATTAAGCCGATCTTTTTCATAGCGCCTCTTATAACGGTTTCGACGGCGTTTATTGCGATGAGCGCCGTGCCGTTCTTGCCGCCGTTCGAGCTTTTCGGGCATACGATTAAGCCTATCGTCGCGGATATTAACGTAGGCGTTTTATTTGTTATGGGCGTTATGGCTACGGGTCTATACGGTCCTCTTTTGGGCGGGATCGCTTCGGTTAATAAATACTCGTTGATCGGCGGAGCGCGAACGGCGATCCAACTGATCAGCTACGAGGTGGTTAGCGGGCTTGCTCTTTTAAGCCCAATTTTGTTGGTAGGCTCTCTGTCGCTTATCGAGTTGAATAACTATCAGGCGGGCGGACTGCTAGATTGGACGATCTTTAAGCAGCCGCTTGCCTTCGCGCTCTTTATGATGGCGGGCTTTGCGGAAACGAATCGCACGCCGTTTGATCTCTTGGAACACGAAGCGGAGATCGTCGTCGGCTACGCTACGGAATATTCGGGTATTCATTGGGGTTTATTTGCGATTGGCGAATACGCCAATATGTTCACGATTAGCTTTTTGATCTCGCTAGTATTTCTTGGCGGCTACAACGACTTTTATTTTGTTCCGGGCGCTTTGGCTATACTGCTTAAAGTCGCGTTCTTTTTCTTTTTCTTTATTCTTGTGCGCGGCGCGTGGCCTCATATTCGTCCCGATCAACTTATGTGGTTGTGTTGGAAGGTTTTAATGCCGCTTGCCGTAGTTAATATCTTGATTACCGCCGTAGCGATCTTGTAGGAGCAAACGATGAAAGAAGGTTACGTTCATATTGAAATCGCCCCGTATCCCAAAACAGGTTGGCAAAAGTTCAAACAGGTCGTTAAACGCAGTTTGGGCTTGGAGCTTCTAAAAGGGCTTTGGGTGGTTTTTAAGGTGATGGCAAAAGATCCGTCGCATACGACAATCTATCCCGCCGAGCGGCTTCCGCTTTCGCCTCGTTACCGCGCTATTCATAAACTTTTACGTTTAGCCGAGAGCGGATCGGAGCGTTGTATCGGCTGCGGCTTATGCGAAAAAATATGTCCCGCGCATTGTATAAGAATGGATACGGGCTTAGACGAGGACGGGCGCAAAAAGGTATTTGATTATACGATCAACTTTGGACGTTGTATCTATTGCGGTTTATGCGCGGAAGTCTGCCCGGAGCTTGCGATCGTTCATGGCGATCGCTTTGAAAACGCAAGCGAGCAAAGAGCGCACTTTTCAATTAAAAACGATATGCTCTCGCAAAAAGAGGCGATCAAGTTGCAAAAAGAGTTCCTAGGTTTCGGCGCGGTTAGTCCGAACGCAGACGCGAATCTCAAAAAAACGCCGTTAGCGTATTAGGAGGCAAAATGTTTGAAGCGATAGCTTTTTATTTCTTCGCGGCGCTAACGATCGTATGCTTTACGATTACGGTTTTTGCGCGGCGCGCGATCTACTCTTTTGGCGCTCTAGCGGCGGGTATGATCTTTATCGGCGCTTTTTTCTTTATTTTGGGCGCGGATTTTATGGGGGTCGTTCAGATTGTCGTCTATACGGGCGCGGTTATGGCGCTATACGTTTTTGGTATGATGTTTTTCGATTCTACAAAGTCGCTTACGGAAACAAATTCGTCGCCAAAACTAATCTTTTTCTTAGCCTCCTTTTGCGGCGCTTTAATAGTCGCTTTGATCGCCGCGCCTACTTACGCTATTTCTCAAAGGGCGACGCTTTTAGAAAGCGCCGACAATACCAAAGATATTGGAACCGCGCTTTTTACAACCTATATTTTGCCTTTCGAGCTTTCTGGTTTATTGCTTTTGACGGCAATGATCGCTGGTATCGTTTTGGCAAGTAAAAAAATGGAGTATTCGCAAGAGGAGGAACGCAAAAAATGATTACTTTAACTCACTATATCGTTTTAAGCGCGCTGTTGTTTGCAATCGGTCTGATCGGCGTTATGCGTCGGCAAAATCTTTTAACGCTTTTTTTCGCTACGGAAATTTTACTAAATAGCGTTAATATCGGTCTTGTCGCCGCCTCGAAATATTTAGGTAATATCGACGGGCAGATTTTCGCGTTTTTTATTATCGCGATCGCGGCGGCTGAAGTGGCTGTAGGTTTAGGGCTTTTGATCCTGCTTTATAAACGTAAAGGATCGCTCGATCTTAACGTAATCAAAAATATGAACGGATAGGGGAGGCGAGAATATGGAATATTTGGTTCTTATCGCGTTGTTTTCGCCGCTTGTCGGGTCGCTTTTTGCGGGGTTGTTTTTTGGCGCAAAAGATAAAAAGATCATAGCGGGCTTAATTCCGACCGCGCTATTAGGCGTATCTTTGATCTCGTCGCTATATTTGCTCTATTTTATCTATACGAGCGGGAGCAAAATTAACGTTACGTTATTTGATTGGATCGTATCGGGACGGCTCGATTTACAATTCGGTTTTGTCGTCGATCAGATTAGCGTCGTGATGATGGGCGTCGTTACGATCGTATCGACGGTGGTGCATATCTACTCGATTGGATATATGGAGCATGATAAGAGCTTTAACCGCTTCTTTTCATATCTTAGCGCTTTTGTCTTTTCGATGATGGTTTTGGTGATGAGCGATAACTTTCTAGGCTTGTTTATCGGTTGGGAGGGGGTAGGGCTTTGCTCCTATCTTTTGATCGGATTTTGGTATCACAAACCTTTCGCTTCTTGGGCGGCTAACGAAGCGTTTATTATGAACCGAATTGCGGACTTGGGAATGTTACTTGGCATATTCTTGATTTATTGGAATATCGGATCGCTTCGCTACGATCATGTTTTCGCGTATATTTCTTTTATAGAAAACGGCGTTTTGGTCTGGATCGCGATTCTTTTATTTATCGGCGCTATGGGCAAATCGGCGCAATTTCCTTTGCATACTTGGCTTGCAAACGCGATGGAAGGTCCTACCCCCGTTTCGGCGCTGATTCACGCGGCAACAATGGTAACGGCGGGCGTATATCTGCTTGTTCGCGCAAATCCTCTTTATAGTATGGTTAGCGACGTTGGAGCTTTTATCGCTATGCTTGGAACTTTCGTGGCGTTTTTTGCCGCTTCTATGGCGCTTGTGGCGACCGATCTTAAACGTATTATCGCCTATTCTACGCTTTCGCAATTAGGCTATATGTTTGTTGCGGCAGGGCTTGGTTATTATTGGGTGGCTCTATTTCATTTAACGACGCACGCCTTCTTTAAGGCGCTTCTATTTTTAGGCGCGGGCAACGTTATGCACGCTATGCGCGACGAATTGAATATCCGCAAAATGGGCAGATTATGGGGAACGTTAAAACCGACCGCTATTATGATGACTTTAGCCTCGATTGCGCTTGCGGGAATCTATCCTTTCGCGGGCTTCTTTTCTAAAGATAAAATATTAGAGGTTGCGTTTGGAAGCTCTCATTACGTTTTATGGGCTGTTCTTTTGCTAACCGCCGCACTGACGGCATTTTATAGTTTTCGCGTCGTTATGATGGTATTTTTCGGCAAAGAGGCGAACTACAGAAAGCAAAATATCCACCCCCACGAAGCGCGGACTTTTATGCTTGTAGCTATGTCGCCCTTAGCTATTTTGGCGGTTATCGCGGGGTTTTTTGAAGGCGGATTTATCAATCTTATTTCAAAGTCGTTAAAGGTTTCCGCGCCGCATATCGACCATACGATCGAATACGCGTTGATCGGCGGAACTTTAGCGCTTGTAATTCTTACGATTCTATTTGCCGTTTTCAAATACGCTACAGGCGGCTTTAATCCTATTTGGCAGAGGAGCGCGATCCATAAGTTTTTAAGCGCCGAATGGTATATACCCGCGCTTTACAAAAAAGCGATTATCGCGCCATACGCCGTCGTTAGTAATTTTTTGTGGCAAAAGATCGATCTTAAAATCGTCGATTTCACGGTCGATCAGATCGCTAAATTGACGCTTGGCGCAAGTTATCAATTTAGAAAAATGCACACGGGAAATCTATCTCATATGCTCAGATGGATGGTAGCGGGTCTTGCGATCTTGCTTTTAATCGTTTTTGCGGCGTTTTTAGCCTTAACCTATTCAAGCGCGAAAGGAGCTTAAATGCAATATCTGCCGCATTTGCTTTCGGTTTTAATCTTTTTTCCGTTTTTTGCCGCGATCGTCGGCTTTGCGGTTAAAAAAGATCATATTCGCGCCTACTCGATCGGCGTGGCGGCAATAGAGTTTGCCCTCTCTTTGATCCTGTGGTATCTATACGAATATGATGTTAGAGAAGCGCAGTTTTACTTCTCTACGCCTATCATAGAATCTTTAGGAATCTCTTACGCGATTGGAATAGACGGTTTTTCGCTATTTTTAATCATTCTTAGCGCTTTTATCACGCTGATCGCTTTGGTCGGTTTAGGCGAGGTGGAGCGGCTAAAAAATCTCGTCGCGTCGATCCTGTTTCTTGAGATGACCATGATCGGCGTTTTTGCCTCTATGGACGCGATTTTATTTTACTTCTTTTGGGAGTTCTCGCTTGCGCCTATGCTATACATTATCGGCGCGTGGGGAAGCGGCAATCGTATCTATGCGGCGGTGAAGTTTTTTATCTACACCTTTAGCGGATCGCTTCTACTATTATTGGGTATTTTATTTCTTGCTTTTCTCTATAGGCAATCGCAGGGCGTATTATCGTTTAATATCTTGGAGTGGCATAAATTACCAATCCCTTACGGACATCAGTTGTGGCTCTTTATAGCTATGGGAATCGGCTTCGCGGTAAAAGTCCCGATGTTTCCGTTTCATACGTGGCTTCCGTACGCTCACGGACAAGCGCCTACGATCGGTTCGGTTTTGCTTGCGGCGGTGCTTTTAAAAATGGGAACTTACGGCTTTGTGCGTTTTAGTTTGCCGCTCTTTCCCGATGCAAGCGTTTATTACTCTACGGCGATGGGCGCGATCGGTATTATTATGATTATTTACGCCGCTATGGTCGCCTTTGCCCAAAAAGATATTAAACAGATAATTGCCTATAGCTCTATTAGCCATATGGGGGTTATTATTCTTGGTCTTTTCGCGCTTAACGTAGAAGGGATCGGCGGTTCGGTTTTCTTTATGCTTAGTCACGGGATTATTAGCGGCGCGCTATTTATGCTTGTAGGCGCAATATACGATCGCCGCCATACTAAGTTGATGAGCGAGTTTGGAGGTATTGCAAGCGTTATGCCGATCTACGCCGCAATCTTTATGTTTATGGCTATGGCGAGCGCGGGTTTGCCGCTAACTATGGGGTTTGTCGGCGAATTTCTTTCTCTATTAGGCTATTTTCGCTCTAGTCCGATTATGACGCTATTAGCTGGTACGTCGATTATTTTAGGGGCGGTTTATATGCTTAATCTTTATCGCAAAACATTTTATGGAAGCGTTACGATCGAAGCGAATAAATCGCTAAAGGATTTGAACGCAAGGGAGCTGACGGCTCTCATACCTCTCGTATTGGTCGTAATTTGGCTAGGCGTATATCCTAAACCCGTTCTTGCGCCGATTGATAACGCCTCTAAATATTTGCTAACGATAATGTATGAGAAGTCCAAAAATATAGACGCGCTATCGCCAAACGCCGACGAGATTTTGCGTTTGAATTCGTCTATGCGGGAGGACAGATAAATGTCTGCGCTTTCTTTTGCTTCTATTCTGCCGATCTTAACCCTTGTCTTAGGCGGCATTATCGTTTTAGTGATCGATCTTTTCGCAAAAAACGCGGGGCGCAACGTTTTCGCAAGCGTTACGATTTTAACGCTTGTCGTAGCAATCGGCTTGCTCTTTTTTGTCGAGTTGAACGAACGGGCTTTTTACGATATGTTATTAGTCGACGGTTTAGCGAACGCCTCTTTATGGGTGATTATCGGCGCCTCTCTTCTATTTATTCCTTTGGCGTTTACGGGTATGCGCTTTTTGGAATATCAATTTGCCGAATACTATTCGCTCTTTTTATTTATGACGGCTGGCTTTGCGGCTATGGTTTCAAGCGAGAATCTAATCGTGATTCTTATCGCTCTTGAATGCGCCTCTTTAGCGCTATATACTTTGATCAGTATGCACCGCAGAGATAAATCCTTAGAGGCGGCGATCAAGTATTTTACAATGGGCGCTTTGGCGGCTGGTATGCTCGCCTTTGGCGCTATGCTTTTATACGCGGCGACGGGAAGCGTGAATATCGGCGAGATAGAAAGGATTTTAGTCGCAAACGGTTTTAGTAATTTGCCGCTGATTCTTGTCGCTTCGGCGTTTTTTATCGGCGGGCTTGGATTTAAGCTATCGATCGTGCCTTTTCATACTTGGACGCCCGACGTTTATGAAGGTTCTAGCGCCCCTATGGCGGGCTATATGTCGATCGTGCCGAAAATTGCAGGTTTCGCGGTGGCGATGAGACTATTTGATTTCTTAGCGCAAAGCCCAGATCGGATCGTTTTCGCGCTTCTTTATATAGCCGCCGTCGCGACGATGACAATCGGCAATCTATTAGCGCTTATTCAAGACGACGTTAAGCGAATGTTAGCCTTTAGTTCGATCAGCCACGCGGGCTTTGTTATGACCGCTTTTGTGATTGGTTCTACCGAAGCTCATACGGGGCTTTTTATCTACTGGATATTGTTCTTATTTACGAATCTAGGCGCTTTTTCTATGCTGTGGATATCGCGCCATCCAAGCAAAGCGTGGGATATTCGCTTTGATCACCCGTTTACAAAGTTTGCGGGTATGGTGCGCCTTAGCCCTATGGGCGCGGTTATTATGGGAGTTTTTATGCTCTCTTTGGCTGGTATTCCGCCCTTTGCGTTATTCTTTGGCAAGATATATTTGATTGGCGAGGCTTTAGCGCGAGATTATTTTTATCTAGCGTTAATTATGTTGGTTAATAGCGCAATCGCGATCTACTATTATCTAAAACTGATCGTCTATATGTTTTTGCGAGATCCTTCCGACAATGACGGGACAATCTACTATCAAAATAGCGCTTTGGCGTTAAAGATCGTGCTTGGAATCGCGGC
>JAISRI010000136.1 GCA_031273735.1 Helicobacteraceae bacterium | reverse complement strand
TTAAACTCCGCGATCAGTAGATCGCCGTCCTCTACGGCAAATAGCTTTTTGCCTTTGCCCTCGTAAATTAACTCTTTTTTATCCAACTTATTTTCCACGTTTTTAGTCTTTTAGCACGACCAGCCCGCGCAAAATGCCAAGCGCGGTTTTTAACTGATAGTCGTTGTTTAACTGCGTTTCGGTAATCGCGTTTGGATCGGCTTTTGGCTTTTCGTCGCCCGTCGTTGCGTTCGCCGCGTTAAGTTGCGCCTCTAAATGCCCTTTTAACTGCGACTCTTTAACCTCGTAGTCGTTTTCGACCTCTTTGAAGCTAATGCGTTTAACCTCTACGTCTGGAACGATTCCCGTAGCTTGAATACTTCGACCGCTGGGCAGATAGTAGCGGGCGATCGTAAGGCGGATCGCGTCGCCGTCGCCCGTATCTCTAAGCGGCAGAACGACCTGAACGCTTCCTTTGCCGAAGGTTTTTTCGCCTACGATCACGGCGCGGCGGTGATCTTGCAAACTGCCCGCGACGATCTCGCTGGCGCTGGCGCTACCGCCATTGACCAAAACGACCATTGGGATATTGGTTAGGCTTCCGCTTTTGCTCGCGTTAAAGACCACGTTTTCGCTTTCAACGCGCCCTTTTTGCGAAACGATCGCGCCCTTATCGACAAATATATCCGTCGCTTCGACCGCTTGATCCAACAAGCCGCCAGCGTTGTTGCGCAGATCGAGGATAATGCCCTTGAACTTGCCTTTGCGGGCGTTAATTTCGCGTTTAAGCGCCGCGGCGACGTTTTTATCAAAAGTAACGATTCTTAGATATAAAATATCGTCGTTGTAGGTTTTCGCATAAACCGACTGCACTTTGATAATAGCTCTGACGATCGGCGCTTCAAACGGACGTTCGCGTCCCTTTCGCATAATCGTTAGCGTAACTTTCGTTCCCGGTTTGCCGCGCATTAGACCGACCGCGTCGTCGATATTCATACCGATCGTGCTTTTATCGTCGATCTTTAGGATAATATCGCCGCTTTCAATGCCCGCCGCGTCCGCCGGAGTGCCTTCTATAGGCGACTCTACGGTTAGCGCGCCGTCGCGCATACTGACGGTGATCCCAAGCCCGCCGAACTCGCCTTGCATTTTGATGTTCATCTCTTGATACTGCTTGGCTTCGATATAGCCCGAATGGGCGTCAAGGTTGGAGAGCATACCGTCCATCGCTTTTTGAAGCACGGTATCTACGTCGATCGGATCGACATAGTATTTTTCGACCGTATCGACGACCTTCAAAAATTTGTCGATGGCTTTTCGCCTATCCGAGTAGGCGTTTTCGTTTTTCGCCTCCAACGTAGTGTAAAACCCGAAGGCGACGCTAAGAACGAACGCGAAGGATACCAACGCAATTAGCCGTTGTTTCATTAAAACTCCATTTTTTGGAAAGAAAGTAGGATATTGTAGGAAACCGCCTCTTATAGTTCGTTTCAATCGACTACTTTTCACGGTATTTTAGCGATATAATGGTAAAAAGACTAGAGGGATCAAAACGATGGCGGCGGAAAAAACCCGATACGATTTCTCATTGTGGGGCGAACAGGATTCTTACTACTTCAAAGACGGGACGCACTACCGCCTCTTTGAAAAGCTCGGCGGGCGCTATCTGACGCTTGGTAAAAAAACGGGCGTTTATTTTGCCGTATGGTCGCCAAACGCGAAGTATGTCGGCGTAGTCGGCGATTTTAACGACTACAAAATCGGAGCCAACCCCCTTAAATTGCGCGGCGACGGAAGCGGCGTATGGGAGGGCTTTATCGCGGGAGTCAAAGAGGGCGATAGCTACAAATACGATATAGAGGCGCAAAGCGGCGCGCGGCAGGAAAAATCCGATCCTTACGGCTTCTATTGGGAAAAACCGCCGCATAGCGCGACGAGGGTATTCGATCATAAATACAAATGGCGCGATCAAAAATGGTTGAAAACTCGCGGCGCTAAAAACGCGCTGAACGCGCCGATAAGCGTATATGAGATGCACCTTGGTTCGTGGCGCTTCAACGCCGAAGAAAACCGCGCGCTAACCTACCGCGAGCTTGCCGAGCTACTGCCGCGATATTTAACCGATCAGGGCTATACGCACGTAGAGTTTCTGCCGCCTACAGAACACCCTTTCGACGGCTCTTGGGGATACCAGTGTATCGGCTATTTCGCGCCCACCTCGCGCTTTGGAACGCCCGACGATTTTGCCTATCTGATAGACGAACTTCATCAAGCCGAGATTGGCGCGATCATCGATTGGGTTCCTTCGCATTTCGCGGTCGATATGCACGGATTAGCAAACTTTGACGGCACCAACCTCTACGAGCATAAAGATCCGCGTCAAGGATTTCACCCGCAATGGGGCGCGGCGATCTTTAATCACGGGCGTAACGAGGTCAAAGCGTTTCTGATCAGCTCCGCGATCTTTTGGCTTGAGAAGTTTCATATCGACGGCGTTCGCGTAGACGCGGTGGCGAGTATGCTCTATCTCGATTACGGCAGAAAAGCGGGCGAATGGATCCCAAACGAGTTTGGCGGCAAAGAGAATCTGCAAGCGTCGCGATTTTTGCAAACGCTAAACGCCGTCGTTTATGAAAAGTTTGGCGATTCGGTAACGATCGCCGAAGAAAGCACCGCTTGGTTTGGCGTAACAAAACCTACCTATCTAGGCGGGCTTGGCTTTGGGCTTAAATGGAATATGGGTTGGATGCACGATACGCTTAAATACTTTTCGATTGACCCGTTTTTCCGCCGCTATCATCACGATCGGATCACTTTTAGTATCTGGTATGCGTTTCACGAAAACTTTATGCTCTCGTTAAGCCACGACGAGGTGGTTCATATGAAGGGTAGTTTAATGGGCAGAATGCCCGGCGACGAATGGCAAAGATTCGCCAACTTGCGCCTTTTATTTGGTTATATGTTCGCGCATCCGGGCAAAAAACTGACGTTTATGGGTATGGAGTTTGGGCAATACGCCGAATGGAATTACAAACAGAGCTTAGATTGGCATTTGTTGCAATACGATTTTCACCGCTCTTTACAGAAGTTTATCGCCGATCTAAATCGCTTTTACCGATCCGAACCGGCGCTATTCGAGCGCGATTTTGATCAGGGCGGTTTCGAGTGGATCGATATGAACGATTCGAGCCAAAGCGTCCTTAGCTTTTTGCGTCGATCGAGCGCGAGAGAAATTTTGCTCGCCGTTTGCAACTTTACGCCCGTTATTCGTTACGATTATAGGCTTGGCGTTCCGATCGGAGGCGAATGGATCGAGGTATTTAACTCCGACGCGACAATATACGGCGGAAGCGGCGCGGGCGTTTTAGGAAGCGTTTTTGCGGACGAATACGGATCGCATGGCAAAACCTATAGCGTCTCGATCGCTCTGCCTCCTCTAGCGATCGTGATTTTCAAACCAAACGCTTAGCAGTAACGACTTATTTGAAGTTTTTCGCCAATATCGTTTTGCCTAGCTC
Source organism: Helicobacteraceae bacterium (assembly GCA_031273735.1). Taxonomy (GTDB): domain Bacteria; phylum Campylobacterota; class Campylobacteria; order Campylobacterales; family SZUA-545; genus JAIRNH01. The sequence continues at coordinate 129 of JAISRI010000136.1, read as the reverse complement.
TACGCCCGGTTGATCGTAGGTATTTATGCCGAGTTTTACGCCTACAAGCGACGTTAAAAGCTCGTAATAAAAAAAGATTCCGCCTAGATGAAACTCGTCGAGTCGATCGACGATCAACTCGTCGATAGG
>JAISRI010000111.1 GCA_031273735.1 Helicobacteraceae bacterium | reverse complement strand
TCTAAATAGTCGTTGCGGTCGATCGCCTCTTTGGGCGCGACAAATCGGTTATAGTAGGCTACCGTGATCGACGGCATAATATAAACCGATCCGCCGCTAATCGCTAAAGAGGGTACGAGTATTGGAGCGACGCTTGCCATCGCTCCGATTCCCGCCGCGAATATGTGCAAAGGCACATATTCGTCTTTTGCCCTCTCTGCGGCTGGTCTGCTTTGCGTTAGCTGAAAGTCGATCGAATCGCTTTCATAAAAAAACGCGTCGCACGATTTGACCTTATCGACCTCTCTTAACGTCGGGGCGCAACCTAGCGTCAGCGTCGCCAAAAAAGCAAAAAATACGCGCAAAACCGCCATTTATTCCATCTTTATATTACGGATTGTATTGAAAATAGGCTAAAAACGGCGATCTAAACTCGGCGATTAACCGCTTTTTTTGTAATATCCAACGCCAAAAAGTCGTTGAAGGGTTACTTTGAAACGTATTTTAGTTTTTTTATCCTGCGCTTTTGCGCTGTTTGCCCACCCAGTAACCGAAAAGGTTTGGGAAGAAAGCCGCGTTTTTTACGACTACCTTACGGAAAACGGAATCGATCCGCTTCTCTTAAACGATCTTGACGACGAAACCTTTGGCTCTTTGAAAACAATCCTCGCGAAAACGCCCTTTTACGAACAACGCGACAAAGATAGCGGCAGACTTTTACACGCGCTGATTCCAATCGGCGAAGATCGACAGATTTCGCTTTACGACGAAAAAGGAATCTATCGCGTCGAGATCGTTCCCACGCGCTACGCCGTCGTAACCGAAAAGCTCAACGCCAAGATACAAAACTCCCTTCAGCAAGACCTCTTGCAGATCACGGGCAACAGCCGCCTATCGATGGAGCTATCCGCGATCTACGAAGCGCGAGTCGATTTTAGGCGCGATCTGCAAAAAAACGACCGCGTAGCGGCGATCTATGAACGCAAAATTAGACTGGGCAGAACGTGGGGCGCGATCACCGTCAAAGCGGCGTTTATAGAGACGAGAAGAAGCCGTTTATACGCTATCTATCGCGCCGAAGACGGAAGCTACTACGACGATCGGGGCGAAACTCTCGCCAACCTCTTTTTGAAATATCCGTTGCAATTTACAAAAATCACGAGCGATTATCAACCAAACGGACGCGTTCATCCAATACTGGGCGCGTTGCGCCCGCATTTAGGAGTCGATTTTGGCGCGCCGAAAGGAACGCCCGTCGTTAGCGTCGCCGACGGAACGGTGCGTTTTCGCGGTTGCCAAAAATCTTGCGATCAAGGTTACGGAAACATTGCGATTATCGAACACAGAAACGGCTGGGAAACCCGCTACGCGCACCTAAACGGTTTCGCGAGCGGCGTGTCGTCGGGAAGCCGCGTTAAACAGGGGCAGACGATAGGTTACGTCGGACAAACGGGCATAGCGACGGGAATGCACCTACATTTCGAGGTGCGAAAAGGCGGCGAAACGACCAATCCTCTCTCCTTGCGAAACGCCCGCCAAAACGAACTTAGCGGCGAAGAACTTAAAAAGTTTCTAGCCGACGTGAAAGAAGCGCAAAATCTTTTGGATTATATGGCCGATGTTTCGGAAAATAGCGTTTCTCGTCTTAGCTCCGTTTCGCGTTCGTCAAATCCGATAAACTAATGCGTTTTTTATTCTGCGAAAACGCCGGCGAACTTAACGTTATTTTAGAGGGCGACGCCTTTTTACATATAAAAGCGCGGCGCGTTCGCGTAGGCGAAACAATCGCTATGCGAAATCTACGCGACGATCGCCTTTATTTTTATTCGATCGTAGAGCTTAAAAAAACGCATGCTACGGCGACGCTAGAAGGCGACGAGGTAAAAATAGTTTTATGCGATCGCGCTATCGATTTGGCGTGGTGCGTCGTCGATCCGAAAACAATCGAAAAAACTTTGCCTTTTCTAAACGAGATTGGAGCGCGAAAATTATATCTATTATGGAGCGAAAAAAGCCAGCGCGGTTTTCATCTAAGCCTTAATCGTTTTAATCGAATATTGAACGCCTCTTGCGAGCAGTGCGGACGATCGCGAAAGATGGAAGTAGAGATTATGGAGCTTGCGGAGTTTGTAACGCAAAATAGCAATATCGCGTCGCTGGATTTTAACGCGCCGCCAATCGAACCAAGCGCCGCGCTCGATAAGATCCTAATCGTAGGACCTGAAGGCGGCTTTGGCGCGAAAGATTATGAAACGCTTAAAAACTACCCGCGATATAGCCTTTCTACGCCGCTTGTTTTGCGAAGCGAAACCGCGATTGTCCTAATCGCCGCCCGCGCCCTAACCTTTTAACGCGTCGCGACTTTAACGCGAAAAACCGCGCAAGGTTTAAGCGCGGCGGCGATAATATACGGCTATCTAACCAAAAGGATTCAAATGCGACTTAGCGCGCCTTCCAAAATTGTCTTTACCGTTTCGATCGTAGTCGCCGTTTTGGCGCTTGCAAGCCACGTTATCGGCTTGGTAGGCGGATCGCTAACGATTCCGTTTTTCACGGCAAACTCTTACTGGACTCTTGCCGCCGCTTACATATTGCTCGCGCTGGGCGTAACGATAAAGGGATTATAACTCTGCGACATTCCTAACTACTAGACGAACGCCGATCGCTTCGACGCGCGCTTACCTAAAAACTCTGCGATCTTCGTTGTTCTTAACGACTCTTGCGGGCGATCCTAGAGCAATTACGCCTTCGGGTATGTCGGAATGGACGATCGAACCCATTCCAACGATGCTCCAATCGCCAATCGAAGTCTTTTCGCGAACGGCGGCGTTCATACCGATATAACAATTATCGCCGATCGAACAAGCGCCGGCAAGCACCGTAAAAGAGGATATTACGCAATTTTCGCCGACTATCGTATCGTGTCCTACGCAGACGCTTGGCTGAATAAGAGCGGAGCTTTTTATAACGACGGCGTTTGAAATAAAACCGCCGTAACAGACTATCGCGCCTTTTTCGATCGTAGCGTCTTTGGCGACCTTTGTCAAAGGGTGGATTAGCGCGTTTGCAAGAGCGAAGCCTGCGGCAAAAACCTTTTCTTTAAGAGCTACGCGCACGGCTGGTTCGCCTACGGCGATTACGATCGTTAGCTCTTTTTGCGCGTTAAAATTATTAGCTTTCAACTCTTCAAAAGTATAGACCTTTGCGCCGTTAATCTGCGCCGATCGTTTAGAATCGTCTATAAAAAGAGCGTCGTCCCATCTAGGATCAACCTCGTTTATGTCCCGCGCAAGCTCTAAAATCTCTCTGCCAAGCCCGCCGCAACCATATATTCCCAAAAGCGCCACAAAACCCCTTTCGCGTTTTTTGTCGCCGTATTGTATTTGGTATTCTCTTTTTGACGACGGATCGCTAAAGAAAGCGAAAAAACCGCCAAAACCTCAAAACTCAACCAAATCAGTCAAGATACTAAGGTTTATTTAAGGAACAATATGGCAGAATGCGCGTTTCAACTCAATAAGGAGGTCGTCAATGAAGCCTAGTTTTGGTTTCTCAGTCTGGTTCAAAGCCGCGTTTGCCGCTTTAACCCTATTGTCATTTTCGGCGTTTGCCGCTGGAGAAAGCGCGTTGGTTACGACCGATTGGCTAGAAAAAAACCTAAAAGATCCAAACGTTCGGATCATAGAGGTCAGCGTCAATCCGGGCGTTTATGAACGCGCCCACATTCCGGGCGCCGTCAATTTTTCGTGGCACACCGATCTAAACGACAAAGTTCGCCGCGACATAGTCAGTCGCGCCGATTTTGAAAAGTTACTCTCCAAAGCGGGCGTAACCGATAAATCGACGATCGTCCTCTATGGCGATACCAACAATTGGTTTGCCGCTTGGGGCGCGTGGGTATTCGATATTTACGGCGTGAAAAACGTCAAACTGCTCGACGGCGGGCGCGTTAAATGGGAGGCGGAAAACCGTCCGCAAGATAACCGCGTTCCAGAAATCAAGGCGACAAAATTCGCGCTAGGAAAAGGCGACAACAAACTTCGCGCTCGCTTAAGCGACGTTGTGGCGATCGCGGAGGGCAAAACGAGCGGCGCGCTTTTGGATATTCGTTCGCCCGACGAGTATAGCGGCAAGGTTTTTGCCCCTGCGGGTATTCAAGAGCTATCGATCCGCGCCGGTCATATTCCGAGCGCCGTTAATGTGCCTTGGGGCAAAGCGGTCAACGCGGACGGAACGTTCAAATCCGCCGCAGAGTTAAAAGCGCTCTACGCTGACGTAGGAATCGACGGTAAAAAGCCGATCGTAACCTATTGCAGGATCGGCGAACGCTCTAGCCACAGCTGGTTCGCGCTCAAAAAGATTTTGGGTTACGACGTTAAAAATTACGACGGTTCTTGGACGGAATACGGCAACGCGGTGGGCGTGCCGATCGTCAATCAAACGGGAACAATTTGGTCGGCAAAATAATCCGAATCCCGCCGATATATTCGGCGGGGTTTTTCAAAAACGGATTTTAAGAGGTTTGCGATGAGATGGCGGCGGATTACGGCAACGCTTTTGGCGATCGCCTGTATTGTTTTTTCGTTTTTCGCGGCGGATATTCTTGACTTTTATTCTGCGCCAAAGCCTATCGCCGCGTCGTTTGCTTTCGTTTGCGGTTTGGCGCTTGGGATCGTTATGCAACGAAGCCGTTTCTGCTTTTACTGCCATCTGCGCGAATGGTTTGAAGAGCGCAATCCTCGCGGCGCGTTGGCGCTTTTGCTTGCGATCGCGATCGGGCTTGTCGGCTATACGATCGTAATCGGCGGTTGGTCGCCTAATCCTTCTACGCTCCCTCCGGATATTCACGTAGGACCCGTTAGCGAATTCGTCGTTTTGGCGGGCTTGCTTTTTGGCTTCGGAATGATCTTATCCGAATCGTGCATTAGCGCGCATTGGTATCACCTCGCGGGCGGATCGCTCTTTTCTTTCGTCGCGCTATTTGGCGTAGCGATAGGCTTTTTTCTGGGCTTTAATAGTTGGAACGCGCTTTATAGCTATCGCTTAGCCGAAGCGCCGACTATCTGGCTACCGGCTTATCTAGGTTACGGCGGCGCCCTGCTCGTCCAACTAGGCGCGATCGTTTTGCTCTGCGCGTTTTTATGGCGCGGTTTTTCCGAACCTATCGGCGAAGCCGCCGCGCCAAGCGCGACGATCTTTGGCGCGTGGCGGCGACTTTGGGAAAAACAGTGGAGCTATTGGATCGGCGGTTTGCTTGTGGGGCTGATCGCTATCGCGGCGATCTCGCGCATAAAACCGCTAGGCGTAACGGCTACGATCGCCTCTTGGACGCGAACCGCCGCCGATAAATGGGGCTTGATACCCGATCGGCTTAACGGCTTAGACGGCTTCGCGGGGTGCGGAAGTCTGCCGCAAAACTTCTGGTTTAACGAAGATTCGCTTTTGCTTTTGGGTTTTGTGGGCGGAGCGTTTATCGCTTCGTTGGCAAGCGAACAATTCGCTCTGGAAAAAATCAACCTTAAAGAGGCTTTACGCGCCCTTTTTGGCGGCGTTTTACTAGGTTTTGGCGCTATGGTAGCGCTTGGTTGCACGATCGGAACGCTACTTTCTGGAACTCAAGCGGGCGCGGTATCGGGTTGGCTTTTTGGCGCCGCTATGCTATTTGCTATATGGATTGGATTAAAGATAAAAAAACGATTGGTTCAAGACTAGATCACAACGGATCTTTTCTAAACTCCCGTAATAGTAGCATATACAAACTTTCTTTCCTATGGTTAAATCTCCATTCGGTCTCTTTGAAATGCAGATAAAACTTGTCTTTACGCAAACCTCTAAATTCCTAAGCGCAAGGAGGCGCGCCTATTGGTATGCAGGGAATTTGGTTTCAAGGTCGCGGCGACGGCGACGACCCATACACTCTTGTAGACATATCCAGATTTAGCGCAAAATGGTTTGTAAGTAAAGGCGGCGAATGGGTAAAGGCAAGCGAATATGATTCTAACCTTGCCTATGCGGACAACCAACCGCTTATCCGCTAAGGCGGCGATTCGACGCGCGCGTGGGCATATTTCTTAGGAATTGCCAGCTCAAACCGTAGTTGCCAAGAGGAGCCATGCTATAAGCTTGCCGCTTTCGTATTGAACAATGGCGCAATGACTACGCAAGAATATCAAGACGACGGTGGAAAAGATAAAGTCTATCAGGAAGTAGCCGACGCTATTGCCGATAGCGCTAATGCCGATATCGATGACTTTGAAGTGGATTTGCCTTTGTTTCGCAATGCCGCCGACGCATGGGCTTGGTCTGACGACGACGATGATGATGGCGATGATGGCGATGATCAAGGCGACGGTAACGACGATGAAACGGCTTTCGTCAAATGGATCGATAAAAGCGCAGGTTACGCATATGCCGTAGAGCTTACTCGCTCAGACGATCTGCTTACCATAGAACTTAGCGCCGGATATGCGAACAATCGCGTTGGCGATACGATTAAGAGTATCGACGAGATCATCGCCGCAATTCCTTCGATCAACCAAACTGGTTTGACCAAAGTGCGCACGGTTTATATAAAACCATACAAAAATGCGACAGAATCGGAGCTTTACGCCTTTCGGTCGTGGGCGCAAGGACAAGGTTTTGTATATAACGCCCAAACTAAGGCGGCTTGCCCTGGTATCATCTCTGACGATGAAGATGATAAGGGGAAGTTGAGCAGTAGTATCTCGGGTATATCCGCCGAATGCGTAGGCGAGGACGGAAATGGCGGCAAGTTCAAATTCGCTTTAGTAAGCACAAGCGATTATGCGCCTACCGATGCGGATTTCACCGCCGTTTTTGGCGAGGCGCTTAACTTATTCGAAAACGAGCAGCCAGACGACGGGAATATCGTATATCAATACAGAGCGCAAAGCTCTTCGGCGGCTACGACAAAGCTACGCGAATATAAATTGGAGCTTATTGCCGCAGGATTTGCGCTATACAGCGATTAAAACCGCATTTTAGTCTAGTAGCGTTCGCGCCAAAATCTTATGCTTTTGGCGCGGATTTTAGAGGCGATTACGGCTTTGCCGTTCCCTCTTATTATTCCCGCGAACGAAGCGATAGCGCGTTTTTCGCAAGGCGAAACGCTCGCCCTGTATGTTAAAATCTAAAACGTTCGCTTTAATAGCGCTTCGATACGAAGGATTGTGATAATGCTGTCCTCTCGTTTGCCTACGCCGTAGATATGATTATCGTCGCTATCCATACCTTCGGGCGCGGGATCAATGTCGGAGGTTTTCAATCTGATCGCTTCGGTGAGCTTGTCGATCACAAAGCCGCTTACTTGATTTTTGTTGCTAATAACAATAAAGCGCGTTTCGTCCGTATAGGTCGATTTCTGCCCGTTAAACTTGCGTCTAAGATCGATGAGCGGTAGAACGTTGCCGCGCAGATTAAACACGCCAAGCACATATTCGGGCGTGGAAGGGACGCGAGTGGCTACGATCGGCTTGATAATTTCCTGTATAGAAAGAATTGGCACCGCCAGCTCCTCGTCCGCGACCATAAAGCAAACGAGTTGCACCACGCCTTCGTCGCGTGGCGGCTCGTTTTGCGCCTTTTTTTGCCTCTGTTGGTTCTGTAAAACTTGTTGTAGTTGCTCGCTCATGCCGTTTGCTCCACGTTAAAATTGACGTTGCGTTTGACGACGTTCATCAGG
>JAISRI010000105.1 GCA_031273735.1 Helicobacteraceae bacterium | reverse complement strand
GCTTTTTGCTAAAAAGCCCAATGCGGTTTAGCATATAGACCGCCGCGATCGCGCCGATCGCGCCGATAATAGTCCAAAGCTCCAATTTTTCGCCCAAAGCGTATGCGCCAAAGGCGATCGCCGAAACGGGCGTAACGAACATAAACGAGCTAACGTAGTTTGCGCCGAGCCTCTTTGATCCCAAAAAGAAAATCGTCGTGGCGATCGCCGTGCTAATTACCGAAACAAATAGCGCGTTGATCCAAAACTTTGCATCGGTATCGGCAAGATTAAAAGCGCCAACGTCGATAAATAGGAGCGCGAATAGGGTCGTAAAAAAATACATATAAAAAGAAAAAACTATACTATTGATCGTCGCTTTAGAGATCGCTACGGTAAGGATCGACCATAGCCACGCGCCCAACGCAAAGTAAAGATTATACGCGGTAAATATTTTTGAAGCGTCTAAACGCCACGCGCCCAACATCAGCATAGTTCCCGCAAAGCCCAATCCAAGCGCGAATATATCTAGTTTTTCAATCCCGCGTTTGTAAAAAATCGCCATAATAATAAAGGTATTGATCGGCGAAAGCGCGTTAATCAAAGCGCCCGCTAACGAAGCCGTTCCAAGCTCCGTTCCAAGAAAGACGACATAGCCGTAAATAACGGTTATAAACGCCGTTGAAATAGCGATTATCAGGCTTTTTTTATCTATAAAAAACCGCAACTTAAGAAGCAAAACCACAAAAAACAGCGCGATCGCCGTGATAGCGTAGCGCGTAAATACAAGCTCCGCCGTCGGCATATAACCGTTCATAATTTTGATCGACGACCACGACATACCCCACGCGATCATCGCGAAGACCATCATAATCGCCAAAAGATTTCTGTTCATAGCGCGCCTTTTGGCGTTAAACTTAACTTTATTTAGCGGAATTGTAGAGATATTCGCTTAAAACCATAACGCCGTCGCTTTGTCGAGAAACGATCGATCGCCTCCGGGTCTCCAAAATTGGGGGCGAGTCAAGGCGAGATATAAGGTTGTAAGCTAGTAATACGATAGACAATTGTTGAAAAGTTTTACAAAAATCTTAAAAAAAACATGCGTCAAACGCGCAAAACAAGCGACAATAAAAGAAAAATAGAGTAATATAGGCGCGTCTTTTAGGTAAAGAGGGCTAAAATGCGTAGTCTTTTAGCCGCTTGGCTAATTTTAGCGGCGATTACAATTCCTAAATTAAGGGGCGAAAATGGAGTATAACGCCAAAAGGCGCGGCTTCATAAAGGGGGCGGGCGCCGCGCTGGGCGTTGCCGCCGCCGCGGGCGGCGTGGTCGCTCTCTACGGTATGAAACGAGCGTGGGATCCGCTTCCAAGCGTAACGGCGACGGGTACAACGGAGGTAGAGCTAGGGGCGATGAATCCTGGCGATATGACGAGGGCGGTTTTTCGCGGCAAACCCGTTTTTATCCTCAAGAAGGGCGAAGGAATGCCTTTGAACGATAAGCGCGACGTCGTGATAAACGGCGAAAGCTATACGATCGTCGTGGCGATATGCACGCATCTGGGTTGTATTCCCGCGTGGAACGCTTCGTCGGGGCTGTTTAAGTGCGCGTGTCATGGCGGCGAGTTTGACGTAAGCGGCGTTAATACTTTTGGACCGCCTCCTAGACCGTTGGAGATTCCTCCTTTCAGAATAGACGGCACAAAACTTGTGCTTGGCGAAGAGGGCGACGAGTATAAACGACTCGCGTCTTTGGGATAAGGAGAGAAAATGGCGCATTTTAAGAAAGCAAACAGCTTGGGCGAATGGCTCGATCAGCGTCTGTGGGGCAGAGCGTTTCTGAAGGTTATGCTTACGGAGTATTGGATTCCAAAGAAGATCAACTTTCTTTGGAGTTTTGGTATGGTTCTCGCCACGCTATTTACGATACTGGTGGTTACGGGCATATTCCTGCTGATGTATTACAAACCAGATACGCAAACGGCGTTTTACAGCGTCAATTACACAATAATGCAAGAGGTCGCGTTCGGTTGGGTATTTAGGCATATGCACGCGGTCGCGGCAAGTCTTGTGTTCCTCTTTATTTATATCCATATGTTCACGGGGATCTACTACGGTTCGTTCAAATCGGGGCGCGAGGTGATATGGATCAGCGGCGTTTTACTGTTCGTTACCTTTAGCGCGGCGGGTTTTAGCGGCTATATGCTTCCTTGGGGGCAGATGAGCTACTGGGCGGCGCAGGTGATCACAAACTTGTTTGGCGAGATTCCTATAATCGGCGGGGATCTTGTCGTGTGGATTAGGGGCAACTACACCGTAGAAGACGCGACGCTAACGCGCTTTTTTATGCTTCACGTCTTTTTATTGCCCGTCGTTATTATCGGCGTTATATGTCTGCATATGTACGCTTTGCGCGCTCCGCACGTCAATAACGAGGATAGCGAAGAGCTCGATTTTGAAGAGGAGGCGAAAAAGTATCTCGCGGGCGACAAAAAAGGCTCTCGCGTAATGCCTTTTTGGCCTAAGTTTATGGCGGAAGATATTTTCGTCGTCTGCCTAGTTTTGGCTCTTTTTAGCTATCTTACTTTTTTCAGCTACGGCTTCGCAATGGACGCGATCAACTTTATTCCAGCCGATCCGATGAAAACGCCCGCTCATATCTATCCAGAATGGTATTTTCTTTGGTCGTATGAGGTGCTTCGCGGATTTTTCTTTAGTTCGGGATTGGGTCTGATCGCCTTTACGATCGCCCAGATCGTCTTTTTTGTTCTGCCTTGGCTCGATCGCGATCCGCTTGTCGTTCCTATGCACAAGCGCCCGCTTGTTAAGTATTGGTTTTGGACGTTGATGGTCGTTTTGGTCGGCTTAACGATATACGGCAAACTACCGCCGACAGGCGCGAACGCTTGGATCGGTTTTTTCTTGTCGATCGCGTTTTTGGCGTTGATGTTGGGCGCGTTACCATATCTTAGCGCGCGCGAAAGAAAGCTAAGAGAAGAACCCTATATTATAAAACCTAGCGCGCCGAAAGTAGAGGCTACAAAACCCGTTGAAGGGGTCGTTCAACCCGCAAACGCAGAAGCGCCTTCTAGCGCCGAAAGCGACGCTCAAAAGGCGACGAAAGCGCCCGAAGCGCAGATCAAAGAGAAAACTGAAGCAAATGCGCAAGACAGGGTTGAAAAACCCGCCAAAAACGCCGAAGCCAAAGGGGAGAAAAAGCCTACTATAGCCACGAAGCCAACCGTCAGGCTTGTCGATAGCGCGGAGAAAAAGAGTGGGGCGAAAGAACCAAAAAGCGGAGGCGAACAGTGAAAAACGTTAAAATTGTGCTTGTTTTAATCCTCTTTGTAGGCTTTACCTACTGGGGGATCGAGCCTTACGCTCATCACGTCTTCAGCCCTACGGTTAAACCCGCGGATTTTGAGTTTTCCGATCTCTACGCGCAACGGACTGTCGATACGCTAGACGAAGCGGGGCAAGGCGCGGTAAAAGAGATTGTCGCCACGCAGGGCTTACCCGAAAAAACGGCGATCGCTAAGGTTGAACGTAGCCGTATCAAAGAGTTGATCGCGGCGGGCGATCTTGCCGCTGGAACGGAGGCGTTTCAGGTATGCGCAAGCTGCCATAACGTCGAATCGGCGGGTATAATTTTCGCGAGCGATCCAAGCGAGGCGGCGGCTTCCACCGATCGCGACAAACTAATCGCTAAATCGCGGCTCGATCTCATCGGCGCAAACGGGCTTCTACCGCCCGATTTATCCAACGCGGCGAGCATCTACGACGAGGTATTTTTGCTAGAAGCGATCAAGGATTTTAGCGCGGCGGGTTGGATGGCAAGCCATACGGATCGCCAAAACGAGTTAATCCCCGACAAAGTTAAGGAGCTTAAAGACGCAAACAGCTCTCTTAGCGACGAACAGGCGCGTTCAAGGGCGGAAGAGTTGGCGCAAAAATCGATCGCCTCTTTTAACGAAAAAGCGATGTCAAACTACATTATGAAAATGCCGCCAAATAGCTGGATGGACGACGCGCAGTTGGCGAACGTTGTAGCCTATCTAAAAACGCAGGCAAAACCCGTCTCGGAACTAACGCCCAAAGAGATTACGATTAGCGCGTGCGCCCGTTGCCATAGCGTTAGTTACGATAAGGTTGAAATGCAAGCGGACGCGGAAGAGCTAAAAGCCTATTTGGGTATAGACGCTTTGCCGCCCGATCTCTCGATGATAATTCGATCGAAAGGCGAAGATTATCTGCGCACCTTTCTTAACGATCCGCAAAAGCATTTGCTAGGCACTAGTATGCCTCGCGTCGGTCTATCGGAAGAGGCGCAAGATAAGGTGATCGCTTATCTCGATCAAGTCGGCGATCCCAAAAAGGGCGAACGCGGCGGGGTCGGCGCGTTTTTTGTAATCTATTTCTTGCTCTTGTC
>JAISRI010000079.1 GCA_031273735.1 Helicobacteraceae bacterium | reverse complement strand
AATCTGCAAAAACCTCCGAAATAGACGTTATGAACTCTTACAGAAATCCAAAGTTGACGCAAAGTATATGGCGTTCAAAAGAAAGAATCTCTAGCGCATTGTTTTACGCGCTAGATAATTGCGGATTTGAAGATAGCGCAAAGACTTCAAAAAGCGACGCGTGCAATTATTTCATTGATTATATTAGCGTGTTTTTAATCAAAAAACCAATCGATCTCATATATATCTTTAGCGGTTTTGGCTGCGGGAAAAAGGATAAATTACTAAAGAGTAGATTTATGAAAATGTATTTCTCAAATTATCTTGTCGATAATTATGTTATTAGCGCCATTTTCGAAGAAGACGCGCTAGAAAATATCGGGGATTATGAAGAATGGGTTGATATTCCATTAAGAATGAGAGCTAAAGAGATAATTGAACGTAGCAAAGACGGATCGTTATCTTGCGACGATTTGATCCCCAAAAATATAAGAATGGAAGACTACATTCAAGAGTATATCCTTGCGTGGGCGTTTGAAGAAAATAAATTATCGGCTGAAGGAATAGCCTATTTTTCAGAGAAATTTAATAAAAAATTTCTTATGTTAAGTAGAATAAAATCAAGATGAGTATTTTCAACTCGCCAAATCTTAAAGCGCTTCTGTTAAATACTACTCTGGTTAAAGAAATTGATTCAGAAAGCGAATCGGAGCGCGTTTGGATAGAAATTCGTTTAAGTCCGTATGCCCCGCAACCGAGATACCCGTTTCGCGCGGAACCATACGCGGCGCTTTTTTTATCTAAATACTGGATTGCGTGTCCGATAGAAAAAGCGTCGTTCAGATTAAGATACGCAACCTTGCAAAAAGAGGATATTGAAAACCAATACGAACCAGACGAGAGAAAAGTCGGAAAATATATCGATATTCCGTCGGTTATAGAGTTAGAAAAATTCCTGAATGAAAACAAATTAAATATCGACGAGTTTGTCGATTCGCTAGATACGCAATATCCGCTATAACAAACGTAGCGCGAAAACGTCGAGCGCGGTTGCGTCTTTATAGCGCTAAGCGCAAGGTTGGAAACGATAAAATCTTTTATCAAAGGAACGTAGAAAATGAAACTCATAGCCCCCATACTACTATCGATGGAGTCGTTTGCTTCTTATGGACAAAAAGAGCTCGCGAACGGCGCAAAATTATTTGGCAAGGCGCCTCATATTGGAGCGGAAGCATACCTACACAGCGTATATCCTGCGCTGAGCAAAGATGATATTGATTTTTTGGCTCGGCGTATTCATAGAGAGATACCAGAAAATCTAGCGCGGCTTTATTCTGAAGCAAACGGGTTTAGTTATTTTGTCGATACATTCACGGTATTTGGATTGAGAAAGAACTCTTCAAGGGATATTGAAGCCGCACTATCTCAGCCTTACGACCTATTAGAGCCAAATACGATTGAGCGGATAGCCGACGCCGAAGACGATATGGTTTTCTTTGCGTCTTACGATTGGGACGGAAGTTTGCTTTATGTCAGAAAAAACGATGAAAGAGTATTCTTTTGCAATTCAGATTCGACGCTACCTATAAAAATATGGTCGTCTATGTATGAAACGCTTACCGACGAAGCAAATAGAATAAGAAAATTATTTAGTCCCAATGGAGTCGAAATTGATCCTTGCGTTTCCACTTTACCAATGTGCGGCGCGTAGCCTGAAAAAATCATTGTCCAATCTGTATTTATATGATCGCATTTCAATCGCCTTATACCACGAAAGCGGGAATCCAAATACGGCGTAGCCGTGAGTATTAAAATCTACGCAAGATCGAAAGCGATCGCAATTCGTAGGTTTTTAATTTGGATTCCCGCCTACGCGGGAATGACATAAGGCGGCGCTTTTGCTAAAAAAACAAACTCAATCGGCTATATTTTCAAGATTTTGCGCCTCCGCTCAAAAAGTAGCCATCGTTTAATTTTCGTTTAGCTATGATTTACCGCAATAAGACGGAGCGTATCGCTTGGTTTGAAAGTAGAGGGGGGAGTAGTAAATGACTAGAGATGGACGAGAGAGGATCGGGGAAGTAATGACGAGAGATAGACAATCAACGATCGGAACTGCGAATAACGTTTTATTGTCGATCATAAGAGGACGATCAATGATAAACGTTTTATTGTCGAGCGTTCTTAGTTTAACTTTAGCTTTATCGCTATTCATCACTCCCAACGTTTTATTTGCGGACGATAAGAACGCAAATAAAGTCGTATGCGCTCGTATGGACGGCAGCGAAACTAACGATCCATATTTTGCTTACAATCTGGGAATGGCTTCTATGCGAAGTAAAAACTACGATCAAGCCTTAGTTTGTCTAAAAAAAGCGTATGAGATAGGAAACGACGAAGTAAAATCAAGCGCCGCAAATAGTTTAGGGTATTACCATAGACAAGACAAGGTTAAAAACATTCAGGAGGCGATCAAATGGTATAAGATAGCGATCGAGATCGATAATAGCGTTGATTCAATTTATAATCTTGGCATAATTTATGAAGAGGAGTTTAGGGATTATCCAAAAGCGATCGAATGGTATGAAAAGGCGCATCAGCAGAAAGACAAAAGCGCCGCTTATGCGATTGGATTTATTTACAAAAACACGCTTAAAGA
>JAISRI010000053.1 GCA_031273735.1 Helicobacteraceae bacterium | reverse complement strand
TTTCACGCAAACTTCACCGACTATAATAAGAATGCCGCCATATTTTCGCGAAAGGTATCCATGCGGCTTAATAGTTTCGTTACTCCTCTTACGATCGGCTTGTGCGCGGTCGTTTTTCTTACCGGCGTTTTGATGTTTTTTCATATTGAAAGCCGTCCGATCAAGGGTATCCACGAGTATTTTGGGTTGGTTATGGTCGCTACGATCGCGCTTCATCTGATCAACCACAAAAAGGCGACGATCGGCTATTTCAAAAAGTCCTCGTCGCTAGGGCTTATCGCCGCGATCATCGTCGTTAGCGGCGTTTTCTACGCGATCGTTCCCGAAAAAGGCGGCGGAGACGACGCGCAAAAAGAGGTTATAGAGCGAACGCTCTCCGCGCCCGTTTCTCTCGTCGCGAACCTCTTTGAACTCACGAGCGATCAGGCGATCGAAAAACTCGCGGCAAGCGGCGTTAAGGTTTCAAACGCCAACGAAACCCTATCGGCAATCGCGAGAAATAACCGCGTCAAGCCCGATAAACTAATCGAAGCTCTAATAAGGTAACAATATGCGTATAATCATATTGATCTCGTTTGCCTTTTGCGCCGCTTTCGCGTTGGATCGATCGCACTTAAGCGATGAGATTCAAAGCGCGATCGCGCATAAAGAGGCGGCGATCGAGGCGGGGCGAAAGCGATTAAAATACGACTTTATCGGCTCGGCTAGTCTAAGCGGATCGATTACCGAAAGCAGAAGCGGCGCTTCGGACGAATGGAGCCGAAGCGAACAGGCAAGCGCGCAGTTTAGCCAAGATCTATTCCGATCGGGCGGCATTAGCGCGTCGATTCGTTACGCGGGTTTTTGGGCGGAATCGGAGCGGATTAAATTGACGCAAGAGATTAACGGCTATCTGCAAAATCTTACGACCTATATTTTACAATATAGGCAGGATCGCATTCGCCTAGAGCAAAACGCGCTGGCGCTGAAAAACGCGGAGATCGCGGCGCTGATCAAACAAAAACAATACGAGGCGGGCGAAACCGATATTACGCAGTTAAACGACGCTCTGCAAACTCGCAATAATCTGCGAAAAACGCGCCTGGATTTAGAACATCAACGCGTTTCGCGTTTAGAGGAGATCGCCAAGATCACGCCGCTAGATCCCGAAACGCTCCCGATCGCGCCGTTTAACGAGATAAACGAGGAGGAGTATCTATCGCGATCGCTTACGGCGCGACTTGCCAAGCTACAAAGCGAGATCGCCAAAACGCAGCAGAGCATTACTACCAGCTCCTATTTGCCGACGTTAAGCGCCAACGCGGGCGCAAGCTACACGAAAACGGAAACGAGCGACGGCGAATCCTATAGCTACGGCTTGAGATTGTCGATGCCTTTAAGCGTTACCGAAGGGTGGTCGATCGAAGAGAAAAAGCTAGAAACGCTTCGCGCGAAATCCCAGGAGAGAACGACGATCGAGGGAGAAAAGCGCGCCTATGCCCAAAGCCAAAGCGCGATCAAAGCGACGACGCGAGGTATGGAGGTCTCCCAAGAGAATATCGCGCTTTACGATTCGCTTCTATCCGCAACAAAGGCGCAAGCCAAAAGCGGGACTATAAGCCGCTTTGATCCGCAAACGCTAGAGAACTCTAGGGCAAGCGATCTTTTGGATATCGAGTTAAGCCGAATATCGATTCAGATCGAGCTTGCAAAACTATATTACGCAACCGACAAGGAGAACGACAAATGAAGATCGACATTGATAATTTAGGCGCTAAAAAGCGCGGCGGAAAAAAACTTACCGTAGCGATAGCGATCGTTATTATCGGCGCTTTGGCGATTGCGGCTTGGCTGATATTTTTCAAAACGTCGGACGTTCAAACGCGCTACATTACCGCGCCGATCGAAAAGCGCGATTTGAAGGTTAGCGTTCAGGCGACGGGCAATCTGGAACCGCTTCGCACCGTAACGGTGGGCATAGAGGTTTCGGGGACGCTTAAAGAGGTTTTGGTCGATTATAACGATCCCGTAAAAGCGGGGCAGGTTTTGGCAAGGCTCGATACGACGAAGCTCGAAAGCTCGCTCAACAGCTCTAGAGCGCAGCTTAAAGTTTCGCAAGCCAATCTGCGATCGAACGAAGTGGCGGCAAACGAGGCTCTGCTCCAGCTAAACCGATTAAAGCAGATATTTGAAAGCACAAAAGGCGATTATCCTTCGCAAAAGGATATGGATAGCGCCCAAGCCGCTTACGATCGCGCCGCCTCGTCGCTAGTCGCCTCGAAAGCGCAACTCGAACAGGCAAAAGCGGAGGTGGCGACGGGCGAGGAGAATCTGCGCAAAGCGACGACGTTTTCTCCGATCGACGGCGTGGTGCTTACGCGGGAGGTCGACGTGGGGCAGACGGTCGCCGCCTCTATGCAAACGCCTACGCTCTTTACGATCGCCGAAGATCTCAGACATATGCGCGTAATCGTCGCGGTCGATGAAGCCGACGTGGGCGACGTGCGCGAGGGGCAACCCGTAACCTTTACGGTTAACGCCTATCCAAACCGCGAGTTTAACGGTACGGTTTTGCAGGTGCGATTAGGCAGTCAGATCTCTAGCGGCGTAGTTACCTATAACACGGTCGTTTTAGCGGATAACTTTGAAGGGCTGTTGCGACCTGGTATGACGGCGCAAGCCTCGATCGTTACCAAGCAATCGCCGGGCGCTCTTGTCGCGCCAAACGCCGCCTTTAGGTTCTCGCCGCCCGCGCAGAGAAACGCCAATTTTATGTCTATGCGTCCCGCCTCCGCTCCAAGAACGCCGCGAAGTATGGGCGATCGGCTCTTTGTCCTCGACGAAAACGGCGCGCCTAAAATGGTAAGGGTCAAAAAAGGCGATTCCGACGGCGTAGTCAGCGCGATCGAAGAGTCAAATCTCGCCGAGGGCGATCTGGTCGTCGTCGGAGTGCAGACGGTTGAAAAGTAGCGCGTTATGATCGAGTTTAGAAACGTCCAGCGCGTCTATGGCAGAGGCGAAGCGACGGCGATCGCCCTAAAAGGGGTCGATCTGAAGATCGAACAGGGCGAGTTTGCGGCGATTATGGGTCATTCTGGTAGCGGCAAATCGACCTCGATGAACATTATCGGTTGCCTCGATTCGCCAACAGGAGGCGAATATCTTTTTGGAGGGGTTAGCATAGGCGGTTTAAGTCGCGACAAAAAGGCGCTTTTGCGGCGCGAATATCTAGGATTTATCTTTCAGGGTTTCAATCTGCTTGGGCGCACCACCGCGCGCGAGAACGTAGAGCTACCGTTGATATATCGCGGAATGAAGGCGAAGGATCGGCATAAGCTGGCTTTGGAGGCGCTCGATCAGGTCGGGCTTCTAAGTTTTGAAAGCCATACGCCCGCCGAGCTTAGCGGCGGACAGCAACAGCGCGTCGCTATCGCGCGGGCGATCGTAACCAAACCGCTAGTTTTGCTTGCGGACGAGCCGACGGGCAACTTAGACAGCGCGCGTAGCGTTGAGGTTATGGAACTTTTGCGTAGCTTTAATCGAGATCGGGGCATTACGATCGTTATGGTTACGCACGAAGAGGATATGGCGTCTTACGCAGAGCGCACAATTCGTTTCCGCGACGGCGAGATAGAGAGTCACAGATGATATTAAGTTCGCTTTTTTTGGCGTTGCGCGAGATTAGACGCAACATTATGCGTTCGTTTTTGACGACGCTTGGCGTAGTGATCGGCGTGGCGAGCGTGATCGCGATGGTTATGTTAGGCGACGGCGCGACGCGATCGATTACCGACGAGTTGGCTAAACTAGGCACTAATATGTTGATCTTGCAGCCCGGTCAGGAGCGCAGACAGCCCGGTATGGATCAAAACGCGCCGCCGTTTAAGATGGGCGACGTAGAGGCGATCAAAAACGAGATTATCGGCGTCAGAGCCGCCGCGCCTTACGCCAGCAAAAGCGTAACGGCGGTTTTCGGCGCGAACACCTACGCAACGGCGATCGTGGGTTCGGACAACGGCTTTATGATCGCGCGGGATTGGGAGCTAAGTTCGGGCAGAATGTTTGAAGCGGCGGAAACCAAAGGCGGAAGCGCGGTTTGCGTTTTGGGAGAAACGACGCGCAAGGCGCTATTCGGCGAAAACCCAAACGCGGTCGGTTCGTTTGTGCGGCTCGATCGCTTCGCGTGCGAGGTAATCGGCGTTTTGCAGAGCAAAGGCGCGTCCTCTTTCGGGCAGGATCAAGACGATCTGATCGTGGCTCCTATGGCGCTTTTTCAACGGCGCTTAAGCGGCAATAAAGACGTTCGGGCGATCTATATCGCAATCGATCCAACCGTTAGCTCGGAGACGATCAAAAGCGACATAAACGCGCTTTTGCGAGAGCGCCGAAAGCTGCGATCCGATCAGGTCGATAACTTTTATATCCGCGATACAAAAGAGCTTGTGAGCGCATTTACTTCTACTTCAAAAACGCTTACGATCTTGCTTGGAAGCGTAGCGGCGATTAGCTTGCTTGTCGGCGGGATCGGCATTATGAACATTATGCTAGTTTCGGTAACGGAACGAACGAGAGAGATCGGCGTTCGATTGGCTATCGGCGCTACGGAACGAGAGGTTTTAACGCAGTTTTTGGTAGAAGCCGTTACGCTTAGCTCTTTAGGCGGTTTAATAGGCGTAACGCTTGGGTTGATATTAGCCTATTTTGTAACGATAGGCTTTGATATACCTTACGTTTATAATCAAACGATCGTAACGATTAGTTTCGCGTTTTCTATGTTTATCGGCGCTTTTTTCGGTTACTTTCCCGCGAGAAAAGCCGCCAGACTCGATCCGATCGAAGCGCTAAGGCACGAATAAGGGCTTATTAGCGCCCAACTCGCCCTTTAGCGTTTTCTCGCGCCTTGCGCTCCTCCGTTCCTTAGCGCCTCGCTATTTTCGCGAGGCATTGGAGCGGGCGCGGCGCTGTTTCGCGCCTCATCGCGGAGGAAAGCGGGAATCCAAATTAAAAACCCAACGCATCAAGAAAAACCGCTCTATAACAAAGCAAAACGCACATAAGCAGTCATTCCCGCGCGGAGCGATAGCCCCGCTTTTGGGGGCGTAATCGCGGAGGAAGGCGGGAATCCAAATTAAAGACCGTCGCATTCCAAAAACCTTCTTTTAACGCGACAAAACCAACAAATGCAGTCATTCCCGCAAACGAAGCGATAGCGCGTACCCGCGCGTCAATCGCGAAGGAAGGCGGGAATCCAAAACGAGAGCTTTTGCGTCGTGCGTATTAAAAACCTACAGACGATCAAAGGCGATCGTAATTCATAGGTTTTTTAGTTTGGATTCCCGCCTTCCTCCGCAATATACGGCTGGAGACAGCCTATCGCTCCGTCGCGGGAATGACGAGAAAACGCGGGTTTGGCGGCGCTTGGCGGAGCGATGGGAAGCTCCGCTAAACCGCCGCTGGTTTCTGCGTTGAGGTTTGCTATGGCGCTTCTGTTTGCCAATATAATGTAGGATAAGGGTAACCGTCAAAAGCTCCCCAAACCCAAGGGTTATCCTCGTCATTTCCAAACTTCCAACCTAGACCGCCTAACCCGTCGCCGTTAATAGCGTTTGAATAAGTCGATTGCGATTTAAGATCGCTATCGGATTTGCTTATTCCGCGATGACGAGGATCGCCTGCGTCTGAAAAACCGCCTCCGCGACTTGTAGTCATAGTATTTAGCGCGAAATTATTTTGAACGTCGCTGCCGCTTATATCTCCGACTATGCGATTTACTTTTGCCGATCCGTTAATCTCTTGATTGATTGCGGCGTTGTTTTCGATCGTAGAACCAACAACATACCCCGCAATACCGCCGACATAGCCATATCTACCTATTCCGCTAACGTTTCCCGTAGAGTAGCTATTGGTTATGTTTGAGCTCCCAACAGCCCCCGCAATACCGCCAACATAATCGCCTGTTCCGCTAACGTCTCCCGTAGAGTAGCTATTGGTTATTGAGGAGTTGTTATGAACATACCCCGCAATAGCGCCGACGTTATTATCTCCGCTAACGTTTCCCGTTGAATAACTGTTGGTTATTGAGGAGTTGTCATCAACACACCCCGCAATAGCGCCAACACAATATGGTCCTTTTACCCCGCCTTTGCTATTATCGATCTCTACGCCAAGATTTTTGATTTGAGCGCCGCCGATATATCCAAAAAGACCAACGTAATTGGTTGATCTATTGATCCATAAGTTTCGGATTGCATATCCGTTGCCGTTGAAAACGCCTCGGAAGAATTCGTTAAGACCGATGCCATAGCCAATAGGCTCCCAACCTTCAGAATCATCTAACGTAGCGCTTGTTAGCTCTATATCGTTAAACATAATGTAGTTATGATTTAGGAGGTTATTACGCGCATTATCTAAGTCAGCTTCCGTATAAATCTCGTGAACGTTTGGTAAAGCGTAGAATCGAACATTTCCTGTTAGGGTATGTTCCGTTGTGGGCGTAGACTCCTCCGCTTTATACCACGAAACCGAATTGTTGTAATCGGTAGGGTCGATCAAACCTTCCTCGATTGATCTTATTTCAACAAGATCAAGTTCGGCGTTATAGAAACTAACGTTATGATAGCCTTCAAGTAAAAGAGCGCTTATCTCGATCTTAGCGGTATCGCTTTTAGCCGTAGCGGTTTTATTAACGATTGCGCCGTTGTTTGTATTGGTAACTACGACGTAATAGTAAAGCGTTCCTTCAGTTGCGGTAGAAGGCGAATAGCTTGCGTTTATAGCGTTTGCTATTGGCGATCCTACGCTTCCGTTTGTTTCGGA
>JAISRI010000015.1 GCA_031273735.1 Helicobacteraceae bacterium | reverse complement strand
TCTTATGCCCCGTTGTTTAATCTTTAAGCGCGTATAATGTCAATTAAGCTGATTAAAATACTTTAGATTAGGGATAAAAATGGGTAACAGGGCGACAAAATACACGATCGAGGCGCGTCAAAGCTATTTGGATTATCTGCCGTTCGACAACAAGGACGACTACGCAAACGCAAGGCGCGGACTGATCAAAGAGGCGCGAGATTTAATCGTAAAAGACGAAAACGGTCGCGTCGTATGGCGAATGGACGAATACCAAAAAACTCTTGCTAAAGACGCTCCCGACACGGCAAATCCCAGCCTTTGGCGACACGAACAGCTCGATTCTATCGCCGGGTTATTCGAGGTTACAAAAGGTATCTATCAGGTGCGCGGCTTTGATCTCGCGAGTATGACGATCGTCTGCGGCAAAACGGGATATATTATTATCGACGCGCTCGGCTCGGTAGAGGTTGCGAAAGCGGCGATAGATTTCGCGTTTGGCGAGCTTGGCAAGAAACCTATCAAAGCGGTAATAATCACGCATAGCCACTGGGATCACTTTGGCGGAATCGGCGGAATTATATCTAGCGAAGAGGTAGAAAGCGGCAAGGTTTTATTAATCGCGCCCGACGGTTTTACAGAAGAGCTTGTAAGCGAAAACATATTCGTGGGACGCGCTATGAATCGCCGCGCGATCTATCAATTTGGATCGCATTTGGCGATAAACGAAACGGCGCATATAGGTTGCGGATTGGGCAAAGGCGCTTCGAGCGGAGTTTCCGCGCCTCTAAAACCAAACCGCTTTGTGAAAAAGACGGGCGAAAAAATGACGATAGACGGCGTTAGATTTGTTTTTCAAATGACTCCAGACGCGGAAGCGCCAGCCGAATTGTGCTTTTTTCTGCCCGATTTTAAGGCGTTATGTTTAGCGGAAATCGTTTCGTATCATCAGCATAATATACTGCCTTTTCGCGGCGCGAAAGCGCGGGACGCTAAAAAATGGGCGGCTCATATAGACGAAGCGTTGACGCTTTTTGGCAAACGAAGCGAAACGATGTTTATTACGCACCATTACCCTTGTTGGGGTAATCAAAACATTATCGATTTATTAGAAAAACAGCGCGATCTATATAAGTTTATAAACGATCAGACGGCGCGCCTTATCAATAAAGGCTTGACAATGAGCGAAATCGCGGAAGAAATTACGCTTCCCGATACGCTTGGCAGAGAGTTTTTCTGTAGAGGTTACTACGGCTCTCTTAGCCACAACGTTAAAGCGACCTATCAGCGCTATATCGGTTGGTTTGACGCCAACCCAGCGCATTTATGGACGCTTCCTCCTGAGGTTTCAAGCGCCAAATACGTCGAGTTTATGGGAGGCGTTGAAAATCTACTAAGACAGGCAAAAATATCGTATGAAAAAGGCGAATATAGATGGGTTGCGGAGGTATTATATCACGCCGTTTTTGCCTATCCCGATAACGCCGAAGCCAAAGCGCTACAAGCGGACGCTTTCGAGCAATTAGGCTATCAATCGGAATCTGGCGCTTGGCGCAATCTCTACTTGACGGGAGCGGCGGAGTTGCGCTACGGCGTTAAAAACGCCCCCGCGTTATCCACTCTATCGCCCGCCATAGTAGAGTTTATGCCTACTATTACGCTTTTTGATTATCTTGCCGTTCAAATCGATCCGCAAAAAACGAAGGAAAAGAAAATCGCCGTAAATATCAGGATCAAAGAGAGCGGCGAGAGATATATTTTGAATCTCTCCAACGGCGTTTTGAGTTGTAGGCGCGGTTCAAAAACCGATTGCGCGGCGACGTATATTATTAAACGTTCGACGCTAAACGATATTGCGTTGTATCGAACGGATATTACTAAAGAGATCGCAAATAAAAACGTTAAAGTTTTAAGCGGCGATCCGCTTGCTCTTAACGCAATTTTATTATGCCTAGACGAGCTATCCGACAAATTGTTTAATATCGTTACGCCATAAGACGCGCCGCCGCGATATGTTTAGCGATCAAAGGCGTTTAATCAAGTTTTGGCTACGATAGCGAGAAAATCGCGCAAAGGCAAAATATGGAAAATCTGACTACATCTCTGACTACATCGTGGATAGGCGTCGTTTGTCTTGTTATATTCGTAGCGGGCTACATAAGTATCGCGATGGAAGAAAAACTTCACATCAACAAATCCAAGCCCGCCATATTCATCGGAACGTTTATGTTTATTTTGATCGGCATATATACGTTTGCGACGGGAGGCGAGACGGGTAAATTGCACGAAGAGGTAAAAAACCTGATCGAGGAGATCGCCGAGATCTTCTTTTTCCTCTTTGTAGCGATGACCTATATCGAAACGTTGATCAATCGCAACGTTTTTGAAACGCTTAAATACAAGCTGGTTTCTAGCGGTTTTGGATACCGCAAACTCTTTTGGTTAACGGGTTTGCTGGCGTTTTTTATCAGCCCCGTAGCGGATAATCTAACGACGGCGCTAATCCTATCGACCGTGCTTTTGACGATCGACCGAACGCGCAAGGAGTTTTTAGTTCCCGGCGCGATAAATATCGTCGTCGCGGCGAACGCGGGCGGCGCGTGGTCGCCTTTTGGCGATATTACGACGCTTATGGCGTGGCAGGCGGGCAAAGCGCCTTTTATCGACTTTTTCTTTCTGTTTCCTAGCTCGATTGGCGGCTGGTTTTTGACGGCATTGCTTTTGAGCCGTTTCGTGCCGAAAGAAAAGCCGCATTTTGACGCGGAAAAAGAAGCCGCGCAGCATCTGAAATACGGCGCTAGAGTCGTGATCGGGCTAGGATTTTTTACGATCTTCTGCGCCGTTATGTGCGAGCAGGTTTTGCATATTCCGCCTATGTGGGGAATGATGTTTGGGTTGTCGCTTTTATCGCTATTTTCTTATTACCTTCAACGCTGGCATAAAGAGGATAGTTTTAACGTCTATGAAAGCGCGAGGCATATCGAACTCGACACGTTGATTTTCTTTTTCGGCATATTGGCGGCGGTTGGCGCTCTGCACTACGTCGGTTATCTGGCTTTGGTGCATGACGCTTACGGCGTTATCGGACCTATGGCGGCGAATATCTGCGTGGGGATCGTTTCGGCGGTTATCGATAACATTCCCGTTATGAAGGCGATCTTGGATTCTAATCCCGTTATGGGAGTCGATCAGTGGCTATTTTTAGCGCTCACGGTCGGAATCGGCGGATCGCTAATTAGTTTCGGAAGCGCTGCGGGCGTAGGCGTGATGGGCAAACTGCGCGGAACCTATACCTTTATGGCGCATATGCGCCTCGCTTGGACGGTGGCGCTAGGCTATATCCTATCGATCGCTATTTGGTATGTTCAGTTTGAGATTCTCGGTTGGTATATTCTTACCGGCGAAGGGCATTAACGCCCGACGAAACGACAAACGCAATCGCGGCGATCGCTACGACCGCCGCGCCGCTTGTCGCGTTAAATACGATCGATAGCGCAAAACCGATCGTAATAAAAATAAACGACAAGATCGCCGCGTAGATCATCGTCCGCCATAAACTTTTGGCGTAAGTTTGCGCTATCCAAACGGGGATCGTCAAAAGCGCGATCACTAGCATAAGCCCCACTAAACGAATGGCGATAACGATCGAAAGCGAAGCCAATACTAGAAGCGCCGCGTAGAGCCAAGCGACGTTTACGCCTTTGCTCTTTGCGAACTCCTCGTCGAAGGCGATCGCCAAAATTCGATGATAATAGGCAAAAATCCATATCAAAATCGCAACGTCGATCGCGCCGAAAGCTAACAGATCGCCGCTTTCGATCGCGGCTAACGATCCAAATAGATAGCTTGTCAGATCGCCGTTGTAGCCCGAAGAGAAATCCGTAAAAATCACGCCGATCGCCATACCTGCAGCCCAAATTACGCCGATCGCCGCGTCGCTTTTATGGCGGTTGTTTAACGTAATTCGCGCCATTAAAAGCGCGGCTAAAACGCTGACGACTCCCGCGCCCAAAAGCGGCGAAAATCCAAAGAAAAACGCTATGCCCACTCCGCCGTAAGCCGTATGCGCGATCCCGCCGCTTAAAAACACAATCCGATTAACGACGACCAAAGAACCTATAACGCCCGCCGCTATAGAGAGCAAAACCGCCGCGATCAGCGCGTTTTGAACGAAAGGCAGAGATAAAATCTCAACCACCAAAGCCTCTTTCGCGGACGATCTTCGTTCTAATGGAGATAATGCGATCCGCCGCCTCTTGTAGATAGGATCGATCGTGGCTAACGCATACGATCGCGGTCGTTTTTTTTAACTCTTTAAGCGCCGCGGCGATCTTTATTTCGCCCCCCTCGTCGATCCCAGCCGTCGGCTCGTCCAAAAGCGCCGCTTTTACGCCGCCGACGATCGCGCGGGCGATCAAAACTTTTCGTCTTTCGCCGCCGCTTAACTCGCCGATCTTTTTACGCGCCAAATGCGCCGCGCCTAACTTTTCGAGCGCCTCTAGCGCCTCTTTTTCGTCGCGTTTTTTGCTTGCCAAAAAGCCCATTTTCACCACGTCGATCGCGCGGATTGGAAAGCTAAGAGCGCCGCCGTTTTCTTGCGGCATATAGCCGATCAACCCCCGCGCTTTATTAGGCGTTTTGCCAAAAATAAAAACGTTTCCTTCGCTAGGCGTTAGCGCGCCCGCCAAAATCTTGATCAGCGTGCTTTTGCCGCCGCCGTTTGGACCCTCCACGCCTAAAAACTCGCCGATTTCGAGCGAAAACGAAATATCTTTAATAACCCATTCGCCGCCGTAAAAAAAGCCAACATTTCGCGCCTCAATCGCCGCCATCAAAAACCCTGATCGCTTCTTGCGCGACGAGGCGCATCAGCGCTTCCCAATCTTCGCCGATCGTAGCGATTTCAACCGTTTTCACGCCGAGCGATCGCGCGGTTTTTGGCGAAACGCCGCGCTCTACAAAAATGGCGGTTATGTTTTCGTCCTTTGCGATCTTCGCGATCGCGGCAAGCTCGAAGGGTTTTGGCTCTCTGCCTTCAAACTCGATAAAAATCTGGCGCAGTTCGTATTCGTTCGCAAAATAGCCTAGCGAAGGGTGGTGTATTAAAAAGGCGCGGTTTTTATAAGGCGCGAGTTTTTCGGTTAGCTCGGCGCGAAGCGCGTCGATCTTTGCGATCGTTTTAGCGCCGTTTTCTCGATAAAACTTTTCATTTTGCGAATCGACCGCGATTAGAGCGTCGATCGTGGCGAGCGCCTGAGAGCGCATAGCCTGCGCGGACGTCCATATATGCGAATCGACGGCTTCGCGCCGTCTGGTTCGGTTTTCGTCGGCGAAGGGCAAGAGCGTCAGCTTGGTTACGTTGCGATCGGTATAAACGATTTGCATATTCGGCGCGTTTTGGGCAAAACGCTTAAGCCACGCCTTTTCAAACTCTACGCCGCACGCAAGATAGAGCGACGCTTTGGCGAGTTTAATCATATGCGAAACTTTTGGCTCGTAGACGTGGGGCGAAGCGTTCGCGGGCAGGATAATTAGCGTTTCGATCCGATCGCCGCCGATCTGGTTGGCTAACCACGCCTGCGGCGACACGCTAACCGCGACGATAATTTTCGCTTCCGCATATAAAAGAAGCGCAAAAATCAAAAACGACGCTCTAATCATTTTTTGCTTTCAAACCGTTAGAGCGTCTCTTCTTCTGCGCGGTTTAACTCAACACGGCGATCAACTGCGCGGCGACGGCGTGCATAAGAGCTTCCCAATCCTCTTCCATAACGTCGATCGTTTCGATTTTCACGCCTAGCGTCTTTGCGAGCGCTTGCGCCTCTTTAGCCGCGTCTTGCGGAACCAACATCGTCGTAATGCCTTCGGCTTTGATCTTTTGGGCGACGCTCTGAATATCGGCTTGTTTCATATTGGCGCTTACCGAGATCTGCCGCAAGCGATAGTCGTTGGCTATGTAACTAAGCGCCGAGCGATATACGAGAAACGCTTTGCCGTTATAAGGCGCGAGCAGAGAAATCACCTGCGCTTTTACGCGATCGAGAACTTGAATCAACTTCATACCATTGATCTGGTAAAAGCCCGTATTTTCGGGATCGACGCCGCCTAACGCGCGCATTGTCGTTTGAACTTGCAGGCGCATAGCGGCGTATGAAAGCCAAATATAGGTATTTACGCCAATGGCGTCGCCAAGACTGATTTTATTAAAGCCGGAATCGGCGGCATATATCTTTGATTCGTCAAATTTAGCGTTTTTTAACAGATCTTTTTCAAAACCAAGTCCGCAAGCGATATAAATATCGGCTTTTGCAAGGCTGGTTATTTGCGCTTGCGTCGGCGAGTAGCTATCGGCGTTCGCGTTTTGCGGCGCGATAACGATCACGTCGACCTTATCCCCGCCTATCTGTTTGACAAGCCACCCTTGCGGCGGCACGCTAACCGCCACGACGACCTTTGCACAGGCAAAAGAAACGCCTAAAACCAACAGAAAAAACAGCGAGCGTATCATCGTCGCCCCCCTTTGTTTTTTCAGCGATTATATCAGATTACTATTTGCGCGTATATGAAAATGGGGTTTTGGGCGGGATTTCTACGCGGATTGTTCGCAATTTTCGCGTTCGTCGTTAGAATCGGCGAACGATTGCGCGCAAGCAAATCCGATCGATTCGTCGCAAACTTCGTGCGGATCAAAAGCGATTTTCATCGCGGACAAATAAGATACGGCGCTATCGTCGATCGGTAGATCGGCGTTGTGAGAAAAGGCATACATTGACGCTCCTTAAAGATAAATCGCGATCGTTTGATCGCGTTGAAACTATGGTTTCCCAAAACCCGTGGTGTAATTATCGCCATTTTTTAAGCGCTTTAGCGCCTATTATTTAAGCGTTTAGATAAAATAATCCTTAATTTGAAAATTAGATAGTTATTGTTAGAAACTCGCTTCGCGCTCGACGAAACGTTTTTACCGCGCGATTGCTCCTTTTAGCGCTTATATGGCAAAATCCGCGTTATTTTAGAGCGCAAAAGGATTAAAAATGTTAGCGACAAAAAAGCAAGCGCCCGATTTTAGCTTGCCAAATCAAGACGGCGTAGAGATTAGCCTGCGCGATCTTTTGGGCAAATGGGTAGTTTTATATTTTTACCCCAAAGACAACACGAGCGGTTGCACAAAAGAAGCCTGCGATTTTACGGCAAACCTAAACGAGTTTGAGAAATTGGGCGCGTTCGTGATCGGCGTTAGCCCCGATAGCGTTAAGAGCCATCAAAATTTTATCGCTAAACAAAAACTAGTTCATACGCTTTTAAGCGACGAGGGAAAAACGACGCTAGAGACTTACGGCGTTTGGAAAGAAAAATCGATGTATGGGCGCAAATATATGGGCGTAGAGCGAACGACCTATCTAATCGATCCAAAAGGCGCAATCGCGTTTATTTGGCAGAAGGTAAGCGTAACGGGGCATAGCGCCGCCGTTTTAGAAAAACTCCGCGAATTAACGAC